>DATIOS010000471.1:0-1924 GCA_035472915.1 Thermoanaerobaculia bacterium | reverse complement strand
GCGCAGGCCTACTGACGTCCCTCTCCCGCTAGCGCCGTCTCCGCCAAGTGAGGATCAAATGGACCTGAAACTGCTCTTCTCGACCTTCGGTCTGGTGTTTCTCGCGGAGCTGGGGGACAAGACCCAGCTCGCCACGCTGAGCCTTGCCGCATCGGGACACTCTCGGCTTGCGGTCTTCCTCGGCGCGGCCGGGGCGTTGGTCCTGACGAGCGCCATCGCCGTGCTCGTGGGCGAGGCCTTGGCGCGAGCCGTGCCGGCGATATGGATCCACCGCGGGGCGGGAGCGGGGTTCATCGTCATGGGCATCCTGTTCCTGATGGGCAAGGGATAGCCATAGTCTCAGACGAAGGAGACTTCCTGGGTGGCAGCGGCCACGATGAAGCACCGTTCGTTGTTGCCGCCGGGATCGTCCGGGACGACGAAGAACCCGGGCCGCGTGCGGTCGTACCCCTGCGTGACGCCCACCACCACCTCGCCGTCCTTGAAGACGACGCGGAGGCGGCGGCCGGGTCCGCCGGCGCTCGGCTCGCTGCCCCGCTCGTGTTGAGGATCTCCCTCGAAGCTCTTCACGAAGAAGATCGCCTTGAGCTCGGCGACCCGGATCTCCACCGGCTTCGCCGCGGCCCCGGCCTCCGCCGTCATGTGGAAGCGGTCCTTCGCGGGCAGGAAGTCGGTGGTGAATCCCTTCATCAAGCGGCCGTCCTGGAATCGCGCAACGATTCGATTCATCATGCCTCCTCGCCCGACCGTGCGGGTCGGACGCGCGACACTTCCAGTCCCGGCGCTGCTCCGCCTCACGGTAGGGCCCGCCGAATTCGTGGACGTCATTGTAGATCCGGAACGGCAGCAGACGGCAGGCGCCAAAGGCGATCGCCGAGGCATCGCAGCACGCCGCTGTTGAGGGTTTCGTGAAGGTTTCCTGAAGGCGCCTTCAGGTTCGGCCCGGCGATCACCGTGCGCCCGGCGGTGGTAGCCTAGTGCCGGCGGAGGGCTTGGCTCAGATGCGAAACCGGATGTCGGCGAGCGTGGTGGCGAGTCGTTTGGTCGTTGCCGCGGTCGGGGTGTTCACGGTCGGCTGCGCCGGCACCGTTCCCTTCGACCGCGGCGTTCTGGCTTACGACCGAGCCACCGCCGAGGTTATCTCCAGGGAGCTTCTGCTCAACATCGCTCGGGCGCGCCAGAACCTGCCGATGCACTTCACGGCGATCTCCAACATCACCGCGACTTACAGGCTGAGCTTTTCCGGGGGCATAGCACCGGCGGCCACGGGCGAGCACGGGTTCCTGGTGGTGCCGTTCCTCAGTGGGGCCAAGGAGGAGAGCCCGACGATCAGCATTGCTCCCATGCAAGGTGAGGAGTTCACCCAGAGGCTCTTGACCCCGTTTCAAGAGCAACGGGTCACCATGCTGCTGGACCAGGGGTACGACGTCGACGCACTGCTCCGGCTCATGGCTGCCGAGATTCGCCTCTCCAAGGAAGGAAAGAGCTGGGAGGACGTCGACATCTGCGCCAACCGCCCCTCGGACCGCGAGGGCTACCCGACCTTCCGGAGGGTCATGGCCCACCTGTCGTCGATACAGGACCGGCATGCGCTCCGTGTCGAGCCGCTCGTCCTCCGCTACACCTGGACGATCGCGGAAAGCTCCGTCACTCCCGAGCTCTTTCAGTCGCTGTCTCGAGACTTCTCGCTCACCCGCGATCCGGAGAAGGAGGCCTACGAGGTCTCCAAACGGGTGGCCGGCCGTGTCATCGTGGCCAACTACGACCCGGCCATCCTGCCCGAGGCGGAAAGAGTCCGCCTGAACGACGAGGCGGAGCTGGGACCGTTCAACGAGATCCTCGTGGATATCCGGCCGGGGTATCCCGGAGGGGAGTACCCGGTGCACGGGCAGCTGCGTCTCCGGAGCTTTCACGAGGTGCTGGC
>DATIOS010000470.1:0-10790 GCA_035472915.1 Thermoanaerobaculia bacterium | reverse complement strand
GGGCCAGGGTGGTCTTGCCCGACGATTCGGGGCCGTAGACCTCCACCACCCGGCCGCGGGGGAAGCCGCCGATGCCGATGGCGTGGTCCACGGAGATCGAGCCGGTGGCCCGGCCGCTCCTGCGCCGCCGGATCGTAGTGCGACATCACGTCGAGCAGCACATCCCGGCGGATCACCAGCGCGCTGCCATGGTCCGAGCAACCAAAAGGATGCGACGAACGGAAGGAAAAGTCAGGATTGATGAGAATCGCGGTGGTGTGGTCGATGACCTCGGAGCGACCCTCCGAATGCAGGACGAAGACTCCTTCGTGGACGAAGCTGATCACATACTCGAAGTGGATCTTTTCCTCCGACAGTCCGCACTTACCACAGCGGCAGTTCCATCGGGTAACGGCGAAGGACGGGCTCCTGTAGAGGCTTTCGATCCCCAAACCAGGAATGGACCAGGTTGAATCGTCGAAGCCTGTCTCTTGAGTTGGCTCTGACTCGGCGCTCATAAGCAAGGATACGCGCCGCCGAGGGGGGAGTTTTGCAGATTCTTGCGGTTTGGCTCCCCGCTTTACCCCAGGACCGGCAGCAGCGACGACGACACGAGGTCGCGGTTGGCGGGCGTCAACGACTGGCGGTACTTGCGCGCCATCTCGGCCGTATCTTCGCGGGTGACGAGGCGCTCGTAGAGGTTCGTCCGCTGGCGGGGGGAGTAGCCGGCGGCGGTGATCAGGTGCTCCATCTCGTCCTGGCTCATCCGGTAGTGGGTGCCGGCGGAGGCGACGACGTTCTCCTCGATCATGATCGAGCCCATATCGTCCGCCCCGAACGAGAGCGCGACCTGGCCGATCTTCTTGCCCTGGGTGACCCAACTCGTCTGGAAGTGGACGACGTTGTCGAGGAACAGCCGCGACACGGCGAGCGTCCGCAGGTACTCCTCGGCGTAGGTCTCCGGCACGTCCGGCATCTCCGTGTGCTCGTGCTGGAAGGTCCAGGAGATGAACGCCGTGAAACCCGCCGTCTCGTCCTGGAGGTCGCGCACCCGCTGGAAGTGCTCGATGCGATCCACGACCGGCTCGCCCATGCCGTACATCATGGTCGCCGAAGTGCGCAGGCCGTTGCGGTGCGCCTGGCGCATGACGTCGATCCACTCCTCGGCCGAGCACTTGGGATAGGCCAGGACGTCCTTGCGGATCTGATCCGAGAGGATTTCCGCGCCGCCGCCGGGAATGGACATCAGCCCGGCGGACTTCAGGCGGGCGATGACCTCGTAGAAGCTCATCCGCTCCTTCTTGGCGATGAACTTGATCTCCGGCGGCGAGAACGCGTGGACGTGGCACGCCGGATAGTTGGACCGCAGATAACGGAGGAGATCCTCGTAGAAGCTGATGGGCAGATCGGGATGGACGCCGCCCTGCATGAGGATGCCCGTGCCGTTGAGCGCCAGCGTCTCCTCCACCTTTTGGCCGATTTCCTCGAATGGCAGCAGGTAGCCTTCCGGGTCTCCCGGCTCACGGTAGAAGGCGCAGAACCGGCACTTGTAGACGCAGACGTTCGTATAGTTGATGTTGCGGTCGATGTTGTACGTGGCGACCGTCGGATCGTTGAAGCGGTTGCGCACCTCGTTGGCAGCCAGTCCCAAGTCGAGCAGGTCGCCATCGAGGATCAGCGTATGGGCATCGCCAGCCGAGATACGGCGGCCGGCCACGGCATCGTCGAGGATCTGTTGGACGGGGCGTCCGGTGGGTTCCAGATTCATAGCAGCCTTACTCTACCGTATCCTGCGTGGAATGGAGGACCTGCGCGAAACGATCCCGGCGCTCCTCACGTCGGGAGCTGGGGAGGACTTGACCGGCGCCCCATGAGGGGCGCCGGTCTCCTACAAAAGGGTCAAGCCTCTACGAGGGCCGGCGGATCGTTCACACCCCAAGGGATCCAGCCGTCGAACGCTGCATCCTGGAATTGTTCCACGCTGGCGGCACACAAGGCCTGGAGAGCCTCCCAGAGGGGCAACTGATTTTCTTTCTCGCTCAACTGCTGGGCAAACTGCTGAATGTTCATCCTGCTTCTCCTTTCGATGTCTGGAGCGACGGCTCACGATTGTGGAGCGGCGGAGCTTTCTTCCTGGGTGGAATGGACCCGTCCTGTCTATGGCACGCAGGTGCAGGTCCCCTGGCACCCGCTCCCGGTGCCGCCATAGCACGTCTTGAGCTCGCCGAGAGGGCAGTAGAAGCCCGTGCAGTCGGCTCGCCTGTCGCACGAGCCGTACAGCCAGCCCTGGCACTCGGACTCCCCCACGGGCGCGGACACCAGGACGCTGGAGAGGGCCGTCAGCTGGCAGACTCCCTGGCTCAGAAAGACCGGATGGACCGGCTGCGCCGCGGAGTTGGAGGAGGCGGGCTCCGCCGCGGCCAGGGCTGCGAACCCGGTGAGGATCAGGGCACACATCAGGACGGTGAGATGCTTGGCCATATCGAGGTCTCCTTTTCCAATCGCGGCCTCACGCCGGGATGACGCCACGCCGCTCAGGCGGTCCGCTTTGCAGGCGGTCTGCCAGACCTGGGGCCAGGCATGGAACCCTTTACCGGCGAATGATTTCCGTGGGTTGAGCGGCCTTGCGCGCGGCGAGCGGGGGTGCGCGGAGCCGAGCACCTCGCGCAGGCCGCTGCGCGATTCCGCTCAGCCGCCCAGGTGCTGGAGGGCGGCGGCGCAGGCTGTGGCGGAAGAGGAAACGCTCACCGTGGCGTTCGTGCACAAGTTCGCGGACTACCTGCGGAGGGAACGGCGGGAAGGCGGGGTGTAGAGGGGCGCGATACCTTTGTCCCGAGTGATTCGAGTAGGGGCGGGTCTGGTCGGCAGTTTGGGGGCTCGACCCGCCCTGATGTTGGCGATCTCGCGGCTCCAGGGAGGGTCGCGCCCCCTCCCTCCCGTCCAGACCTGCCCCTACCCGAAACGGCCCAACGGGCCGGGAGAACAGAGCCCAGGGTTGAGGCCGAAGGCCGATGCCCTGGGTGGAGAGATTGATAAGGCGGTGCGGCCTGAAGGGCCGCGAGACCATTGGCCCGGCATTTGAGAACGAGCTCTCCGCTGATCACCTCCGGGCAGATCTTCTCATCCAAGCCACCAGGTCTTTCAAAGTGGATCCGGCTGAAGGCGGGGATGCCGTGGTCTGTTTCGAGGAGCGTCGCCACACAACGGGGCCGGTAAACTGGTGGTCACAGTCGGAAAGATTGATAGTTCCGTTGATCCGGGTTGTTGATAGGCTGTCGGCCTTGCCGTTGCCGTTCAGCGAGGCACAACCGGCACTCCCGATGGTCCACTGCACCCCGAGATTCATATCCACGGAGCCCATAATCGGAACACTGGTCGAGTCCAACGAAAATGTTCCGGAAAGCCGGCTCTTTTTCTGGCTGAAGTTAATCTCTGGGTGGAAGACATCGCCGTTCGTTTCCCAATCTCCAATCCATTTCCCTGCTACCTGAGGAAGGGCCGACGGGAATGTGAGCCCGTCGTCCCCATCACCCCTACAGGCGAGGCTCGTCAACACCAGGAGCCCAAAGACCAGCCATTTACGCATCGAGCTGTCCTTTTCTCTGATTCCGTCGTCAGAGTTGATCCCTGCCGAGTCGTTCCGCACTATGAGACGGACACCTACCCAAAAATCCTTGCTGGATGGAGACTCAGGAGGATCTTTGGGTTAGGCGGGACGTGGGCGTTCGTGCACAAGTTCGCGGACTATCTGCGGAGGGAACGGCGGGGCGGGGTGTAGGTGTAGAGGGCGCGCTAACTTTGCCTCGGATAGGGGCGGATCTGGCCGGCGGGAGGGGCCGACCCGCCCTGGAGCCGCGAGATCGCCAAAATCAGGGCGGGGCGAGCCCAAAACGAGGCCTGGAGGTTTAGTAGTTTGGCTCGCCGCCCTCATCACAGACACTGCACTGGAAAGTGTACTGCTCGCAGACTTCGTGGCCGGAACCTCCGCAGGTTCCACCGTCGCCATAAGTAATAGAGCAGAGAGTGAGATCTTCAGAGTTACAAACGCGGTTGGCCTCATCGCCGGCCGTGACTTCTGCCATGCCGAGCAACTCAGGGCAGGAAAATGACGGACTCGAGATGCTGAAGCTGCCGCTTCTTACGGGAGCATTGACCGAGCAGCCGCAGGGCGAATAGGGGAGCGCGACTCCGCGAACGGGAGTCAGGAGATGGGCAACTAAAATCAAAAGTCCAACAGAGAGTGAAAATCGCTTCATCGTAAGCCTCCTTCCAGACAGAAAGCCAGCACAAGGCTGAGGGTTGACCAGCATGTGACGAGACGAGGCGCGAAGCCTCTCTATTTCAGATGTGCCGCCAACTCTGAATAACGAGCCGAAACGGGTACTCGGCTAAGTCCGGGTTCCCGGAGGGACGCTGGCTGTCCTAAGGCTCGACCCGCCCTGATGTTGGCGCTATCGCGGCTTCAGGGCGGGTCGCGCCCCCTCCCGCCCGTCCAGCCCCGCCCCTACCCGAAACGGCCCAACGGGCCGGGAGAACAGAACCCTGGGCTGCGGTCTCCCGGCCCATTGGGCCGCACATTTTCTAGCCTTTACGGACAGCTGCTGGCCAGGAAGGTGCCCGCGGAGTTGACGTTCGCGGCGCAGGTGGTGGTGGACGTGGAGTAGGTGATTCCGGCGCCGATGAACTTCGTGAAGGTGACGTTGATCGGGCCGCCCCCGACGGCGACCAGGGAGGATTCGATGTCGGTGTGGCTGACGGTGACGTTCGCGGGCGTCACTTCGATTCCCGTCCCCGTGCTGTAGATGCTGCCGCCGCGGAAGACGATCACCGGCGTGGGGAACCCGCCGCTATGGACGCCGATCCCGATGTTGTAGGTGGACGCGGAGTGACTGGATCCGGGAAACGCCCCTGTGGAGCCCGATGCGGGACTCCTCCGTCACCGCCTATGGTGGCTATCGGGCCATGGCTGTCGCCTACCTCAGCTCCAGTGCGACCAACGCCGTGACCTTCAACAACGTCGACCACGCCGGAGCCTTCGATGTCCACGTACTGGCTCAGGACGACGGGAGACGTGCCGACGTTGTAGACGCCAGGCTCCAGCTTGATCAGCCAGCGGTTGGTGTAGCTGGGGGCCGGGCTCAGGCCCGCGACCGCCGCGAGCAGGGCGGTACCGTTGGCCGTGGCGGTGCTGTTGGCGGGCACGATGACGGTGCGGCTGTAGGGCGCGGTTTGGGCGGACGCCGGGAGCGAACCGGCAAGGGCAGCGATGGCGCCGAGGGCGAGGGCGGCACAAGGCCGTACAAGAGACAGGATCTTCATCGAACATCTCCCTTTTTCTTTCAAGGGCCGCACCCCGATGTGCGGCTGGAGGCGCGCTTTGCAGGCGGTCTGCCAGCCATGCGGCCAGCATGGAACCCATTGACGGAGAAGGGTTGTCGTGGAAAGAGCGGCCTCGCGCCCGGCGTGCGGGGTGCGCGCAGCCGAGCACCTCGCGCAGGCCGTTGCGCGAACCCGCTCAGCCGCCCAGGTGCTGGAGGCGGCGGCGCAGGCTGTGGCGGGAGATCCCAAGCAGCTTCGCGGCTTGGACCTGGTTGCCGTTGGCTCGCGCCAGGGCCTCGCGGATGGCCTTGCGCTCGAGGGTCTCCAGGTTGAGCGAAGAAGCCGGGGCCGGCTCTTCCGAGCCGATGCCCGGCGGCGCAGGAGGAGGTTGAATGCGGTCGAGGAGGGGCCGGTCGATGGCGCCGCCGGAGGGGCAGAAAATGACGGCGCGGCGCAGGACGTTTTCCAGCTCCCGGACGTTGCCGGGCCAGGGTGCGTCGAGCAGGGCGCGCAGGGCTCCCTCGGTGACGCCGCGCACGGGCTTGCCCATCTCGGCCGCGAACCGGCTCACCATCCCCTTGACCAGCAGCGGGATGTCCTCGGCGCGGCGGCGCAGGGGAGGCACCCGCACCAGCAGGCCCGCCAACCGGAAGTAGAGGTCGCGCCGGAGCCGGCCGCTGTCGACGAGGGCCGGCACGTCGACGTTGGTGGCGGCCACGATCCGCACGTCGACCGGCACGGGCGGCTCGCCGAGGGGGCGCACGAGACGTTCCTGGAGCACGCGCAGCAGCTTGGGCTGCAGCTCCAGCGGCATCTCGCCGATCTCGTCGAGGAAGAGGGTGCCGCCGTGCGCCTCCTGAAAGCGTCCGCGGCGCGCACCGACGCCCGTGGCCACTCGCGCGCCGATCCCGAACATCTCCGCTTCGAGCAGCTCCGCCGGAATCGCCGCGCAGTTGATCGCGACCAGCGGCATGTCGGCGCGGGACGACGAGAGGTGGATGGCCGCGGCCAGGGGCTCCTTGCCCGCACCGGTCTCGCCGGCGAGAAGGACGGAGACGTCCCAGCGCGCCACGGCCTGGATCTGCGCATAGATCTCGCGCATTTCCGGCGCGGTGCCCGGCACATGGCCCTCGGGAAAGATGAGGCACGCGTCGGCCGGCTTGCTCGATGGACGGTCAGGGGGCTGGAGAAACGCGGACGAAGCCTCGACCGTAGTGGTTTCTAGCGGACCCTGGAGCCGGTCGGCGGGGGCGGCGGGGGTGATCTCGATGGCGATCCGGTCGGCGGCGTCGTCGAGGCGCCGGAAGCGGAGCTCCAGCGGACCGAAGGCGAGCCGGTCTCCCGGCGAGAGCTCGGCACGCCGCACCTTGCTGCCGTTGAGAAGCGTGCCGTTCTTGCTTCCCTGGTCGATGACGGTCACCCGGCCTCCTTCGACGACCAGGACGGCGTGGCGCCGCGAGACTCCCGCGAACGGCAGCACGTGCCGGGCCGGAGCACGGCTGCCGACGGAATTGGCGCCCTCGGCGAGGTCGAGGGCGAGCTCGACGCCATCGAGGTGGCCGAGGAGCCGGAAGGCGCTGCCGGAATCGGGTCGAGGATCGTCCACAGGGATTGGCCGGGGCTGAAAGGTTTCGGCCGCATCCTACACTCGCACCGGGGAACCCTTTCAAGCGGAGGGTGCATGAGAAGCTGGCGCGACGCGACGCAGACGATGCCGGGGTTGCGGGAGCAGGACACGGTCTCCGTGCCCGCCGGCGAGGAGAGGATGGGCGGCGACGGGATCGGGATCGCGGGGTCGCGCCTCGGCCGCTATGTGATCCTCTACCGCCTGGGCAGCGGCGGCATGGGAGTGGTCTTCGCCGCCTACGATCCGGAGCTGGACCGCAAGGTCGCGCTCAAGCAGGTCCGCCTGGAAACCGGCTCGCCCGCGGCCCGCGAGGCGCTACGCCGGGAGGCCCAGGCGATGGCTCGGCTGTCGCACCCCAACATCGTCGCCGTCCATGACGTCGGCGGCGAGGGGCACGACGTGTTCCTCGCCATGGATCTGATCGACGGGGTCACGCTGGACGAATGGCTGAAGCTCGACAAGCGGAGCTGGCGCGACGTCCTGCGCGTGTTCGTCCAGGCGGGGCGGGGGCTCGCGGCGGCGCACGCCGCGGGCGTGGTCCATCACGACTTCTCGCCGCGCAACGTCCTCGTGACGGCGGAGGAAAAGGCTCTCATCGCCGACTTCGGCCTGGCCCGGGCGCTGGGGGGGCCGGATGTCGAGCCGCCGGACGAGGCGGTGCGCGGCACTCCGGCCTATCTCGCGCCGGAGAGGCTGCTGGGCGTCGCCGTCGATCCGCGCAGCGATCAGTTCAGCTTCTGCGCCGCTCTCTACCGTGCGCTGTACGGGACGGTGCCCTTTCCGGCGGACAGACCGGCCGACAGCCCGGCGCTCTATCTGGAGCGGGTGGGACGGGGCGCCATGGCGCCGCCACAGGACGGAAGGCGCGTGCCTCGGCGTCTTCTGACCCTGTTGCGGCGAGGCCTCGACGCCCGGCCGGAGAACCGCTTCGCGACGATGCCCGAGCTGCTCGGGAGGCTCGAAGCGATCTTGCGCCGGCCTCGCGTGCTGCTCTTCGCAGCGTTCACCGTGCCGCTCGCCGCGGCGGCGGCGATCGTGCTCCTGGGACAGCTGGCTCAGGCCCCGCCGCCGGACCGCTTGGCCGGCGTCTGGAGCACGGCGCAACGGCAGTCGGTCCGCAAAGCCCTCCTGCGGCTCGATCCGGCGACCGGAGCCCAGGCCGCCTCCCGGCTCGAGAGCGAGATCGACGCGTACGCGGCGCGGTGGCGGGCGATCGACGAGGACGGCCATCGCACGGCGCTCCGCGACGGGGCCGGTCTGGTGCGCGACCGGCAACGGCTCTGCCTGGATGCGCGCCGGGCCGAGCTGCGCGCCCTGATCTCCCGCCTGAAAGCTTGGCAGGACCGCTCCCTGGAACCGGCGGTCGGGGCCGTCCAGGGACTCTCCGATCTCGGAAGCTGCGCCGACGTCCGCGTGCTGCGCGATCTGAAGGCTCCAGTGCCCGATGCGCGGATCCGGCGCAGCCTGGTTCCCTTGAGGGACAGCCTGGAGGAGCAGTTCACGCTGCTGGAGACCGGAGGGGTGCCGGACGTGGGCCGCGTCGACCGGCTGGTCGCCGAGGCCGTTCATCTCGGGTATCTGCCGCTGATCCTCCGGGCGCACGAGATCCGCGCCGCCATCCGGATAGATCGCGGGCTGCCAGGAGTCCAGGCCGACCTCGAGGCCGCGCTGCGGGCCGCGGTCGCCTCGGCGGACCCTATCGGCCAGGCCCGGATGTTCGGGTTGCTGGCGCACGACATCGGGCTCATCGAAGGCAGGTTTGCGGACGCGAGGCTGTGGCGGGACCTCGCCGAATCCGGCCTCGCGGCGCTCGGTCCCGGCCACGAAGAGGTCGAGGTCCATGTCCTGCAGTCGCTGGGAGCGGCGGCGCTGGCCGAAGGGGACAACCGGGAAGCCGCTCGCCGCTATCGCCAGTCTCTCGCCTTGGCCGAGCGGCTCTGGGGGAAGGAAACCATCCGCCTGCCGCAAATCCTCAGCAATCTGGCGGTGGCGGTCGGGGGCGGGGAGAGCGGCTCGCAGACGGCGATGTCGCTCCTGCGGCGCGCCCTGTCGATCGGGGAGCGCGCCTACGGTCCGGACAACCTCATCGTCGTCAACCCCTTGACCAACCTGGCCTCGGAGCTCGCGGCTGCGGGCTTCTACCGTGAAGCGATCGGGCTCACGCGAAGGGTGGTCCGCATCCAGGAGAAGTATTACGGGCCACGGTTCCGGGACCTCTCCTATCCGCTGATCATCTCCGGGCAGATCCTCATCGCTCTCGACGAGCCGGAAGAGGCCCTGGCGCTCCTCGATCGGGCGACGGAGCTGGTGCGCGCGGGGTATGGAGAGGGCCACCACCTCGTGGTCGAGGCGTGGTGCGCCCGGGCCGACGCCGAGCTCGCGCAGCTGCGCACCGAAGCCGCGGCCGCAAGCGTCGCCCACTGCCGTTCGGGCTTGGCCGGGACGTTGCCGCCGGGGCATCCGGTGTTCATCACGCTGCGCCGCCTGGAGGGCGAGGTCGAGCTCGCGAGAGGCCGGACGGCGCGCACCCGCTCCATCCTCGCCGAGGCCGCCGGGATGCCCGGCGCCACAAAGCTGGAGACGGTCCAGATCCTGGCACCCCGGGCGGAAGCCGAGCTCGCGGCCGGCAATCTCGCGGCTGCGCGCCAAGCCGGCGAGGCCGGCCTGGCGCTCGGCAATCCGGCCAGCGATCCCGCCCTCGTCGGCCGGCTGCGGTTCGCCCTCGCCCGCGCCCTCATCCGGACGGATACCGGCCGCGCGCTCGGGCTGGCCCGGCAGGCGGTGAAGGATCTGAGCCAGGGCGGTCCCCGCACGCGGTCCTTGCGCGCCCGCGCAATCGCTTGGCTCCATGCTTGCGCCGGAACGAGCAGAGGGAAGACGGACCAAACCTCAGGCGCGAATCCAGCTGGGCTTCGTCGGCGCGGCTCTCAGCCTGGATGAAATGGAGAGGAGGGCGTCGGCGTGGTACTCTAAATAGAGGAGAAAGCCCGTGGTCAAGCAATTCAAGATAGTCGTCGAAAAGCACGCCGACGCCTACGTGGCCTACCCTATCGGGACCAAGGATGTCGTTGTCGGGGAAGGTCAGTCCAACGAGGAGGCCCTGGCCGATGTCCGTTCCGCCATTGCCTTCCACATCGAGTCGTTTGGAGCCGACGCGCTGGAACCCGAAACGCCTGTCTCGGTGACTCCCTCATCTGAGGAAAAACGACTGGACGCTATCTACGCCCTTCTCGGAATCAGCTTCGAGTCTGGAGAGAGTGACATCGCCGCTCGCCACGACGAGCACCTGCGGTGAGCAGGTTGCGGGCATATTGTCGGGGAGCCCAGCACCAGAAAATAGGTGCGAAGGTTGGCCATCAGCAACGACTCGTCACAAGGTAACCTTGCCAGTTCTTGTTCTAGCCCCGAAGGGGCGGCAGCATAAAGCCTGGCGGCGTAAGCCCCAGGATAACCGATTTCCTAAAACCTATTTGAAAGCCCCGGAGGGGCGACAGCAGCTTTCTGCGACCTGGTTTGCTTTCGCCCCTTCGGGGCTGGAATAGGGAATTTAGAATTATTCCGTGACGAGCCCTAAGGGCTGTTCTGGAAGCGCCGGAAGTCCGCAAGGAAACTTCGCGCGCTGGCCGCGGTCAGCTTTCCTTTAAGCGCCAGCTTGTGGAAAAGCCTGAACAGCGAACGGGCGGCGGGAACAAGGGCCTCGGCGTCCTGAAAAGGCACGAAGTCCTCCGCGGCGACGGCGGCTCCCGAACCGAGGCTGAGCACGGCGAGCTCCAGGGCCACCAAGGCGGCTTCCGCTATCAGGCCGCCAGAGAGCGCTTGGGTTCGTGCCCGCCTGAAGAGTCCGGCGGCCCGCTTCGTCTGTCCT
>DATIOS010000469.1:0-12065 GCA_035472915.1 Thermoanaerobaculia bacterium | reverse complement strand
CCTTGATGACGGCCACGCCGCCGACGAGCTTCGCCAGGCGCTCCTGGAGCTTCTCGCGGTCGTAGTCCGAGGTGGTCTCCTCGACCTGGTTGCGGATCTGCTTGACGCGGCCGGCAATGGCCTCGTGACGTTTGGGGTCGTCGGAGTCGGTGACGATGGTGGTCTCATCCTTGGTGAGGACGACCTTCTTGGCGTCGCCCAGGTCCTCCCACCGCACGTTCTCCAGCTTGATGCCGAGGTCCTCGGTGATCACCCGGCCGCCGGTCAGGACGCCGATGTCCTCCAGCATGGCCTTGCGGCGGTCGCCGAAGCCGGGGGCCTTGGCGGCTGCGACGTGCAGCGTGCCACGCAGCTTGTTGACCACCAGGGTGGCCAGCGCCTCGCCCTCGACGTCCTCGGCGATGATGAGCAGCGGCCGGCCCTGCTTGGCCACCTGCTCGAGCACGGGGAGGAGGTCCTTCATCGAGCTGATCTTCTTCTCGTTGAGCAGGATCTTGGCGTGCTCCAGCACCGTCTCCATACGCTCGGCGTCGGTGACGAAGTAGGGGGACAGGTAGCCGCGGTCGAACTGCATGCCCTCGACCACTTCGAGAGTGGTCTCGAGGCCGCGCGCCTCTTCCACGGTGATGACGCCGTCCTTGCCGACCTTCTCCATCGCCTCGGAGATGATGCGGCCGATCTCCTCGTCGTTGTTGGCCGAGATGGTGCCGACGTGGGCGATGTCCTTGCCCTCGACCGGCTTGGCCAGCTTGTCGATGGACTCGACGGCGGCCTTGACCGCCAGCTCGATGCCCTTCTTGATCTCCATCGGATTGGCGCCGGCGGTGACGTTCTTCGAGCCCTCACGGTAGATCGCCTGGGCGAGGAGAGTGGCCGTCGTGGTGCCGTCGCCGGCTACGTCGGAGGTCTTGGAAGCGACTTCGCGCACCATCTGCGCGCCCATGTTCTCGAGCGGATCGCCGAGCTCGATCTCCTTGGCGACGGTGACGCCGTCCTTGGTGATGGTCGGCGAGCCGAACTTCTTTTCGATGACGACGTTGCGCCCCTTGGGGCCGAGGGTCACCTTGACCGCGTCGGCGAGCTTGTTGACGCCCCGCAGGATCGCCGCGCGGGCGTCCCCGGAGTAAGTGATTTGCTTAGCCATTTCTTCTATGCCTCCTGATTGCTATCGAGAAACCCGGATGTCTGGAAGGGTTGAGCGGTTACTTGGAGCCGTTGCTGTTGATGACGGCCAGGATCTCGTCCTCGCGCAGGATGACGAAGTCGTTGCCGTCGATCTTGATCTCACTGCCGGAGTACTTGCCCATGAGGATCTTGTCGCCCTCTTTGACGTCCATCGGCGAGCGCTTGCCCTCGTCGTTGAGCTTGCCGGGACCCACGGCGATCACTTCGGCTTCCTGCGGCTTCTCTTTGGCAGTATCGGGGATGATGATTCCACCCCGGACCTGCTCTTCGGTCTCGAGACGCTTGACCAGAACACGATCGTGCAGCGGACGGATATTCACGGCTTCTACCTCCTTGTTTGGATTCGGATCTCTCACCGCCGGTCGTTAGCACTCAACGGCGGCGACTGCTAGCAGGATAGGTGCGGCGGCTCCGCATGTCAAGGGGGAAGGAGAAGTTTCTAAGAGACCGGGACGCAAGGGAACCCTGAAAACCGACAGGGCGGCCCCCCGATGGGGACCGCCCTACAGGCGATATTCTTCAAGATAGGAAAATCAGCAGGCGAGGCGGGGAAGAGGGGGAAGCCGTCAGCGCGAACCGTCCGACTCCTCCCGAACCTCCTTCTCTTTCTCCTTCTGCTTGTCCTGCTGGTCCTTCCTCATCTTCGACTTCTCTTTCGCCTTCGCCTTCTCCTTCATACGCTCCTGCACCGCCTTCTCCCGGATCTCGCGGCGCTGCTCGCGATCGACCTGGTACCGCTGCTGCATGGCGCGGTGCAGCTCCTCGCGGAGACCGCGCATCTCGCGCTCGATCTCCTCGCGCATTTCCGCTTGAGCCTTGGCGATTTCCCCCCGGTGCCCATCCACGAGGTCCCGGCTCAGCTCCGCCTGGCGCTTGCGCATCTCATCGCTCAGAGCTTTGATCTGGCGGCGCTGCTCCGGCGTGGGCCTCATCGACTCGGCCATGTGGCGGGCCTCGGCCCGAAGCTTTTCCCGCTGCTCCCGGCTCATCTCGCCTTCGGCCCGCAGCTTGTACGCCTCAGCCTTCAGCCGTGCGAGGGTCTCTTCCGAGGGACGCATCTGCGTGGCGAGCTTCGCCATCTCTTTCGTCAGCCGTTCCATCTCTGGATCCAGCGTCCTCAGGTGCGCCATGTTTTCCGCCAGCTCCCGCGAGAGCCGCTCGAGACGGGGCTGGAGTCGCTTCTGGATGTCCTGCGTCGTCCGCTCGACGTCGCGCTCGAGCTTGTGCTGCTGCTCCTGGGAGAAACCGGAATCCTGAAGCGAGGCAAGCTGCTCGTTCAGAGCCTCGAGAGGCTGGTCCAGCGAGGCGCTCACACTTTCCATCGCGGCATCGGCCGCCTCCATCGCCTCGTTGGCGGCGCTCTCGGCGACGTCGACGCCCTCAATGTCGCCAATATCACCGGCGTCAATGTTCCCGGCTGTGGCCTCGACGTCTTCGCGATCCTCGTTCTCGTTCTGTCGCTCGGCATTCAGCGCGTGGTCATGCTCGGGCCGGGCGTCCAGCCAGGATTGGTCCGTTGCCTGGACCGCGGTCGCTGGAGCGGCGGCCGGCTTTTCTGAGGACGGTGCAGGCGTCGGCGGTTCCAGCTTGGAGGAGGAGACGGCAGGCGCCGCGGCAGCGACGGTGACCAGCAGCACGACCATGGCGGCGCCGAGCCACAGGCGACGAGCGGGGTGCTCGGGAGACCGGGTCTCATCCAGGAGACGGCGGATGCGCCGCGCCAGGTTCGATGGGCGGTCTGCCATGCCCGGCAACAGGAGAGGACGGAGACCGACCGACCAGCCCGCGACCTCGGCCAGGCAACCGGCCAGGGAGAGGGGACTTCCGGTGAAGACCACGGCCTGCTCGTCGCTCAGCAGCTCGGAGATCTCCCGCAGCCGGCGGCGAGCCACCCAGTTGAGAGGCTGGAAGAACAAGGCCGCGGTCATGAAATGGCTGATGGCGAGCCACAGCGGATCGCGCCTCACGAGATGGGCCAGCTCATGGGCCAGCAGGCCCTGCTGCTGCTCCTCGGTAAGGCCGGCGAGCGCCCGCGGGGGCAAGCAGATCTCCGGCTGGCGGACGCCGAGGGCCAACGGCACAGGCACCCGGGACGAGCAGGAGAGGCGAACGGACTGGCCGAGCCCCGCGCCGGCTGCCAGCTCGCGAAGCTGGGTGAGCAGGCTTCCTCCCACCACCCGCGGCCGCGACCGCAGCCGTTGCCGGATGCGGGAGTAGGAGCGAGCATAGGCCCCCACCAGAATGGTGGCACCCAGGGCCCAGAGACCGAGGAACGCCGCGGGCAGGCTCGAAGACTTCTCAGGCCGGCTCGGCACCGCCGCAACCGGAAGGCCCTTCCGGGCGATCCGGAACGGCAAGGCAGTCTCAGCCCTTCCAATCCCTGGGGTCCCTTCAGTCCCTGCCGTCCTTTCCATCGTTGCGGACGCCGCCGGCGAGGCCTCCGCCAGGCGCCAACGTCCGGCCGCGGGCTCCCAGCCGGCGGCGAGTTGGAGCGAGGCCGTGAGGAGCGCGCCGACGAGGGCGAGCCGCCACATCGTCTCCTCCGCCGCCACTGACCAGCGGGCGAGCGGCTTCGACGCGAGCCAGGCGAGGCCCAGCAGCAAGGTGCTGTGCAAGAGATAGGTGAGCAACCAGGCGAGCGCGGCTTGGGCGAGCATCTAGAGATCCTCCTTCCGCTCCCGGGACGCGATCATCTGCCGAAGCTGGGCGAGCTCCTCGGAGTCGATGTCGTGCTCGGACAACAGGTGATTGACCAGGGCGGTGACGTCCCCCCGGAAGAGCTGCGACGTGAGGTCCGACACCATCGAGCGGCGGACCTGGCCTTCGCTCACCAGCGGGCGGTAAATGAAGCGGCGGCCTTCGGCGCGGTGGTCGACCACGCCCTTCTTCTCCATCTTGGTCAGCATGGTGGCGATGGTGGTGAGGGCGAGCCCGCGCTCCGGCTCGAGCGTCTCGTGCACGTCCGACACCGTCGCCTCACCATGGCCCCAAAGAACCCGCATGATGGCGAGCTGTAGATCTCCGAGGTGGTGGGATGTTTCCATTTCCGTTCTCCTTCGCATCAACTACCTGGATAGTACTACCCGAGTCGTTGACTGTCAATGGGGAGATACGGAGCGGGGAGGAAGAAGGTTGCACCCTCCAGGCGTAGAATCACTGCGTCCAGTCTACGCCGCAAGCCGGAGGAATCCGGCAGAAAGGGGCCTCATGGTGCGGTTCGACGTGCGGAACATCGCGATCCTCTTCTTGCTGACCGCGTCCGCGGCTCAGGCGCAGCCCTGGCGCGGACCGGCGGCAGTTGAGATCCGGGTCGAGGATCAGAAGGGTCAAGCTGTCGCGGGCGCGCAGGTGCAACTCCAGTACACGGCCCTCAATCCGCTGGACGGACCGGCGGCCGTCCTCACCGACAATCGGGGACACGTCACGATCGGCGGCCTCGCCGAAGGTCCGTGGCGCCTGGCGGTCAGCCATGACGGTTTCATGACCTACCAGGTCGAGGTGAACGTGCGCGAGGGTGGCCGCCCGGCAACGAGCGGCGCGACGCAGATCAAGGTCTCCGACTCTCTGCGCACGATGGAGGTCCAGATTTCGCGCTCCCGTTCCGCTCCGGCTCCTCCTCGGCCGGCGCCGGCTCCCGCGCCCGCCCCGGTACGCCCCGTTCAGGCCCAGCCCGCTCCCCGGCCGGAGCCTTCGCCCACGCCCGCTCCGCCGCCGCAGCCCACTCCAACTCCGGCTCCCAAGCCGGCGCCTCAGCCGGTGAAGGAAACTCCGGTGGCTCCGCCGGTGACCCCGCCGCCGGCTCAGAAACCGGCGGTCGTTCCTCCGGCGCCGCCGCAGCCAGCTCCGGCTCCCAAGCCGGTGCCACCACCCGCTTCGGCTCCGGTTCCCGCTCCGCAGGCGCCACAGGCGACCCCGCCACCGGCTCCAGCGCCAGCTCCCGTCACACCGCCCCCGGCGGCGCCACCGGCCGATCGCTTGTTGACCTCGAAGGATCGCAACTGCGTCGAATGCCAGCCCGGCGAGACGGCGTTATCGCTCGAATGGACGGTCTCGCCGGCGTCGACCACCGGCTGCGCGACCAATATCGCGACGCAACTGGCGAGCGGCAACGTGCCGGCCGAGCTCTCCGCGGGCTGCCACGTGCTGCGGATCGCCCTGCCAGCCGGCGCGCGCTACACCGCCTACCGCTACGAAGTGCAGATCGCGGGCGACAGCGTCGACTGCCCTACCGGCAAGGACTGCCCGCGGAGCCTGGGACGCTGGCCCATGGACCCGGTCCTGAATCGCAGCGCCCAGGGAACCGTCGTCCTCGCTCCCTTCGAGCCCGGCCCCTCCCAGGCCGAGCGGCAGGCCGTGCTGACGGTCTACTTCACGATGGGCAAGCCGCCGCGGCGTTGAGAGCGTGGACGCAGGTCGTCAGCCCACCGCCACCGGACCCGGCCCTTCGATTTTGAAGTGCGGGTTCTCGATGATGCCGATAAGGTTGCCGAAAGGATCGGTCACCGTGGCGACCTTGATGCCGCCGCCCACGTCCTGGACGCCGTCGTGCTGGCCGGCGCCGTGAAGAACGGCGTGCCGGAAAGCCGCTTCCGCGTCCGTCACGCCCCAGTAGGCCACTACGCCGCCGGGGCCGGGCGCCGTCTTTGAATGGTCGGGATTGAGCCCCAGCTCGAAGCCGCCGATGTTGAAACCGACGTAGAACGGCTCGTCGAAGTAGGGCTCGGTGCCGAAAAGCCCGCTGTACCAGATCTTCGCCTTCTCGAGATCGTTCACCGTGTAGATGGCAGTGCGCAGGCCGAGAAACGGCTGATCGTCCATGCGATCTCCTCCTTATCTCGTCATATCGTCGAGATCAGGATATCAGCGAGGCTCCCGAATTACTGCGACGGCGACGGCGACGGCGGCGGCGTTTCGTCCTCCTCCGCGAGCGGCTCGGGCGGTGGTGGCTGCGGCGGCAGTGGCGCCGTCTTGCCGATCGGCGCGCTGCTGGGCCGGATCATGATCACGCCACCGCCGGAGGTCGTCGTGGACGCTGCCGCCACGGGGATCGCCGGCCGCACGATTTCCAAACCGTCCGGTGTGGTCACGGTGGTGGTGGCCGGCTCTTCCGCCTCGGCCGGGTCCACGGGCGGCGCTCCCAGGGTGAGGTCGGCCAAGACCGCGCCCTGGTAGCCTGGCGTGTGACGTTCGCAGGTCACCGTCGGCGCCTTCCATTCCGGGAATAGGTCGGTCACTTGGACAGGGCAATACGGTGTCGCGAGTTGCCCGGTCACCGGGTCCACCGTCGCCCGCACCATTCCCGCCGGCATGGGAAAGTCCGCATAGCCCCTGGCCGGGCGCACGGCGGCGGTGAAACGGGCCCAGATCGGGAGAGCCCCCCGTGCACCGGTGAGGCGAGTCGCAGAATTGTCGTCGTAGCCAACCCAGACCACCGTCGCCCGGTCCGGCGAGTAGCCGGCAAACCAGGAGTCCCGCTGGTCGTTGGTCGTCCCCGTCTTGCCGGCGAGCGGGCCGACGACCCCCAGTCCCCGGGCTCCAGCCGCCGTACCGTGATCGAGCACGCCCTGGAGGATGTTGGTCACCAGATAGGCGGCATCAGCCGGCAGAACTCGCCGGGCGGCCGGCAACTCGTCGCCCGAGACGGGCTCACCCTCGGGATCGAGCACGGCGGCGAGGGCATGGACGGGCGGCTTCAGACCCCCGGCGGCGAACGTCGAGTACACCCCGACCATCTCCCAAGGGCTGGCCTCGAAGGTTCCCAGCGCCGCGGCCGGCACTGGGTCGAGATCGCCGGAGAAGCCCAGGCTCCGGGCGAGCTCGACGACGTGGCCCATGCCCACCTGCAACGCCACGCGCACGGTGGGGATGTTCAGGCTGGCTTCCAGGGCGGTTCGCGCCGTCACCCAACCGCGAAAGCTGCGGTCGTAATTTTGCGGGCTCCACGCCGCGTTGCCGGCGCGGACGACGATCGGCGAGTCCTTGAATACCGAAGCCGGCGTGGCAATACCACCGGCAAAGGCCGCGGCGTAGATCACCGGCTTGAACGCGCTTCCCGCCTGCCGCCGTGCCTCGGTGACCCGGTCGAATTGGCTGCGCGAGTACGAGCGGCCTCCCACCCAGGCGAGAATCGAGCCGTCCCGCGGATCCACGGAGATCAACGCCGCCTGCAGGAGCTTGCGGCTCCGCTGGCGCTTCTCCCACCCGGCTTCGAGTCCCGCGAGTCCCTGGGTCACCGCCGCCTCGGCCCGCTGCTGGTCGCGCCAGCTCAGGGTGGAAAATAAGGCGTAGCCTCGGGCCTTCAGCTCTTTGACTCCGAACCTCTCCCGTGCCTCGGCCGACGCCGCGTCGGCGAAATAGGGGGCGAGCGGACGGCTTTGCACCGTCTGCGGGTGGGTCTCGAGCGGCGCCGCCTGGGCCTGCTGGAGCTGCTCCTTGGAGATCCAACGCAGCTCGCCCATCTGCTTCAGCACCCAGTCGCGGCGCTCCCGCGCCCTGTCCGGATGGTCGATTGGCGAAGTATCGGACGGGGCGTGGATCATGCCGGCGAGAGTGGCAGCCTCGGGCAGGCTCAGCTCCGCCGCATCCTTGTTGAAAAAGGCCCGGGAAGCGGCGCCCAGACCGATCAGGTTGGCCGGTCCGCTCTGGCCCAGGTAGATCTCATTGAGATACGCCTGCAGGATCGCCTTCTTGCTGTAGCGCACCTCCAGCACCATGGCGATCAACGCCTCCTTGGCCTTGCGGGTGAGGGTGCGGCGGTTGGAGAGGTAGACGTTTTTGACGAGCTGCTGGGTGATCGTGCTGCCGCCCTGCTCCAGCTCGCCGCCCTTGAGATCCACCCAAAGGGCGCGCGCGATGCCGGAAGGAGAGACTCCAGGATGCAGGTAGAAGGCCGAGTCCTCCGCGGCCAGAACGGCCTTGACCACCGGCTCCGGCAGATCGTCGAGCGAGACCGGCCGCCGCTCTTCCACCTTGCGGCCGTAGTACGAAGCCAGCAGGGGCGGCTCGAGCGCGGCGGCGCGAACCGACTTGCCAGCCTCACGGACGGCGACGACGCGGTCCCCCCGAAAGTCGACCTCCAAAATCCTGCCGCCGGCCGGGCCGTCGGGTGTCGCGAACTTTCGCAGATGGACCGTCACGCGGTCACCTGTCCGGCGCCAGGCGCCCGGAGGGAGCGAATCGACCGCGCCATCGGCGGGTTGGCCGGCATCGCGGTAGCCGGTCATCGTGAGCTCGGCGATCATGTCGGCAGCCGAGAACGCCTCGCCGGGCACCAGCGGCGTGGCCCTGCCATAGAGGCGGGAGGGCTGCGAATAGGGCGCCGTGGGGAAGCGCCGCGAGAGGCTCCAGAGATATCCCGAGACGGCGAATCCACTCAGGAAGAGCAGACCCGCCGTCACCAGACCGGCGATGACCAGCCGCCGCCGCGCCGGGCTCATTTCCTGGAAGGGGCTGTCGGGGGTTGCTATGTAGGCGTAAGGTTGCATGCCGTTGGGTAAGGCAATGCCTGTGCCACCCGTTCAAGGCACAGCGTTTGGCCAAAGCGGCTACACTGGCAAGCGAGGTGAAAATCATGAGCGAGACGAGCGAATCGGCGCTAAAGGGCGAGGAGCTTCACCGGCAGGTCGGCAACCTGGAAGGCTGGACGCTGGCCGGCGAGCAACGGCTGGAAAAGGAGTACCGCTTCCCGGACTTCCGCGAAGCCCTCGCCTACGTCAACCGCCTGGGCGAAGTGGCCGAGCGGAAAGGGCACCACCCGGACATCTTCCTCACCTGGGGACGGGTGAAGGTCACCCTCTGGACTCACTCCGCCGGCGGTGTGACGGCGAAGGACGTCGACCTCGCGGCAGAGGCGGATGGGGTGCTGTAGGCCGCCGAGAAATCGGCGACCATTATCTAGGCGAGTATCTAGGCGAGGCCCATCTCTTCAAGGGAGTGGGCGGTCAAGACCCGCTTGGCAAGTTGAGTCAGGCGCCGAAGCGAGCTGATTTTCTCGACCTGAAGGCGCGCGCCTTCCGGAAGCGGGCCAAACCTCTCGGCGAGCAGCAATAGAAGGATCTCCCGAACACCCTTGGCTTCCAGCTTCTCCGACCACGTCATCGCCATGGCTTGAACCTCTCTATTCTCTTTCCGGGTGCGGAGAGCCTCAAGCTCCACTGCCTCCCCACCCATCAATTCTAGATAGTTTTCGACGCAATTGACCAGTAGGAATGGATCGGCCCGCCTTCTCAGCCCGGCGATTCGCCTCAGGCAGGCCATTTTCAGCTCGGCGCGACTCAGTTGTCCGGGGTCCATCAGAGCCGCAAGGGCCCACGCAAGGGGCTCGGCGCGGGCGAGGTAGTGTTCGGCCTGGCAGCCGGCCAAGCCAAAGGAGATGTACCGAAGCTCAGGAAAATTCGGGCCGAGATCGCTCTCTCGGGTCTTTAGTCCGACGCCGGGATGGCCACGCTTCAGGTAGACTACGATCGTCAGCACCGCTGTGTCGTAGCGGGCCTGGATTTGGTTGCGATACCGCCAGAGGCGCTCCTCCATCCCCGGGTTCGCCCGAGCCTCGATCTCGACGTGGATCAAGAGGGGCCGTCCCTTGACGGTGCGAACCCGGACGAGCAGGTCCAGCTCCCGCCTGCGGCCGTGCGGACCTCCGGCGAAAAGCTCCTTGTCGAGAAATTCGGGTGACGACAGGTCCAGCCGGTCCAACACGTCCGGCACGACGATGCGCAGGAAGTCGTCGAGGTAAGCGTGCAGCAGTTGCTTGAAGATCTTGTCATGTTGGGTAGCCATAGCGATCCCGGGCTGAGATCGCCGTCCATCGGCGCTCTCCCTCCATCTATAAAGACGGAAAAAAGAGGTCCAATCTTGCAACCCCCCGCCGCGCATGGGTTTGCAAGGGGGGTTTTGGGATGTTAAAGAGGTGACTGAAATAGACTGCGGTCCGAAGCGTCGTCCAGCGCCGTCCTCTTTGCCACTCCCTATAGGAAGTGCTAGTCTCGCGCGATCCGTCCAATTCAACCCAGGGGACGACTCATGCCGAGCGATGTGCAGCACGATGTGCCGCAGCAACCGGAGGCGCCTCAGCCGTGGTCGCGCTACCAGCGCGTCAAGGCGATTCTGAATCAGGCTCAGGGCCAGATCACTCCCAGCTACCAGGGGTACGGCCGGTTCTGGGATTTGCCCCTGAACGAATTCCTTACCATCTCACTCTATGGCGTCCGCCTCATCGCGCCCGCCGCCGGCGGTACGTCACCGCCCACCGCGGCGGCTGCCTCGTGTTGTCATGGCCCGGCGCCTACCTCGGCCAGTTCTGACTCGGCGAGCTCGTCAGGCCGCGGCGCGGCGTCCGGTCTGATCCTCGGACTTCGCGGCCAGTGCCCCTTCGACGGCACACAGTTTCCCCAACTGCCGTGGGACGGCCAGGCGGTTTCCGCCTCCGACATTCAATTCATCCAGGATTGGATCGACGACGGCTGCCCGGAGAAGGACGAGCCACGCACTCCGGCCCAGGTTGACGAATCGAAGGTGGCGGCCCGCGCGCGCGGCGACGAAGAGCATCCCCTCAACAGCGGCACGGCCAATCAATATCTCGACGACGACGACGGCGTCAAAGTCCGCAAGAACGTCAACTCGCTGAGTTGGGAGGAGCTGACCCGGCTGCGCACCGCCCTCGCCCAGATGATGTCGCTCGATAACTATTACCAGGACCCGCGCAGCTTCGGCTATTGGGCGCGCATCCACGCCAACGATTGCCAGCACGGGTGGGAAGAGTTCCTCACCTGGCACCGCCCCTATCTCTATTACTTCGAGCTGCAGCTGCAGGACGTGGATCCCACCGTCACGCTGCCTTATTGGGATTGGACCGACGAGTACGATCCAAACTTCCCGGCCTCGCTGTTCGACATGGCGCAGGCGAACCCCTCGGCCACGACGGACAACGGCATCATCCCCGAGGCCTACCGCTGCTGGCTCGACGAAAAGGGCTGGGACCACCTGGCGGCGAGCGGCCGGGTGCCCGCGGCGACCCTCACGGCCTTGAAGGCGATCGTGACCGTCTCGCCGGGCGACGGCGGCGATCCCAAGGACTTCAAAACCTTCAACTCGGGCCTGCGTCTGTTCTCCGCCGCCAAGATCACCTACGGCCAGGACAAGAACAGCGACGACGCGATCATGACGGAGCTCGGCGTCATCAATCCGCTCTGGCACAAGCTGCGCTGGCCAGGCGGCGATCAGGGCTTGATCTTCGAAAGCTATCCGTCGTCCGACGACATCGATCGCATTCTTCAGGGCACCAACTTCTTCCAGTTCGGCAGCGGTCCCACCAACAACCACTACTTCGGCGCGCTGGAAAACATCCATAATCTGATTCACAACTTCTCGGGCGGCGCCAATCCCTACTACAAGCCAGGCACCAACCCGAGCGACCGCAACAACGAGCCGCAATACGGCGACATGGTGTCGGCCGGCGTCACCGCCTTCGATCCGATTTTCTGGGGCCATCACAGCAACGTCGACCGGCTCTGGGCCGAGTGGCAGTCGCTGCACCCCGGCACCAATCCTGACAATCCCAGCGCCGTGCTCCCACCCTGGCCGCTCGACGTCCAGCAAACGCTCAGTATCGCCAACTTCGGCTACGAGTACATGAAGGCGTCGCAAATCTACCCGACGGAGAATTCGGTGCCGATCGCGAAGTTCAAGTCGGCCAAGACGCCGGTTGCGGCCAACGTGCTTCACGATCATCGCCGCGCCGAGGTGCGGCTGCACAAGGTGAAGTTCCGCTCGCGCGCGGGATTCCACATCCGCGTGTTCCTGAACTCGCCGGAGGCCGGCGTCGACACCCCAACGCGCGGCAACGACCACTACGTGGGGCAGCTCAACACCTTCTTCGGCCA
>DATIOS010000468.1:0-6237 GCA_035472915.1 Thermoanaerobaculia bacterium | reverse complement strand
CGGGCCAAGGCCGGCGATAAGGTGCGCCCCGAGATCATGATCCCCCTGGTGGGCACGGTTCCGGAGATGGTGCGCCTGCGGGAGATGACGGCGGGCATCGTGACTCGTCTCCTCGAGGCCGAAGGACTGCAGATCGACATCCTCATCGGCACCATGATCGAGGTGCCGCGTGCGGCCCTGGTGGCGGGCAAGCTCGCCGAGCACGCAGACTTCTTCTCCTTCGGCACCAACGACCTCACCCAGATGACCTACGGTTACTCCCGCGACGACGCCGGCCGCTTCCTCCCTCAGTATGTGGAGCAGAAGGTGCTGCCGTGGGACCCCTTCCAGAGCATCGACGAGGAGGGCGTGGGCCAACTCGTCCGCCTCGCCTGCGAGCGGGGCCGGGCGGCGCGCGAGCACCTGCACCTCGGCGTCTGCGGCGAGCACGGCGGCGATCCGCAGTCCATCGACTTCTTCGAACGAGTGGGTCTTGACTACGTCTCCTGCTCGCCCTACCGAGTGCCCATCGCCCGCCTGGCCGCGGCCCAGGCCGCCTTGGCGCTACAGAAGAAGCAACCGGAGAAGAAGTCGGTCGCCACCGCCTTGGCCGTGGCTGGGCACGCCATCGCGGAAGCGGTGGCAGCCATCTCTGCGCGGGTAGGTGAGTAGCAGAACAAGCAAGGACGGCAAGGGCCCTGGTCGGTCGTCCCTGTTGTCCTTGATGTCCTTCTGGTTCGTTCCTTCGAGACGCGACTTCCATGTCCCGCATCCTTCACCTTCCCGATCACCTGGTGAGCCAGATCGCCGCCGGCGAGGTGGTGGAGCGTCCGGCTTCGGTGGTCAAGGAGCTGGTGGAGAACGCCCTGGATGCCGGGGCGAGTCTGGTGGAGATCCAGCTCGACGGCGGCGGCAAGGTGCGGATCGAGGTGGCGGACGACGGCATCGGGATGGGCCGGGATGATGCCCTTTCGGCGTTCGACCGCCACGCCACCAGCAAGATCGCGAGCTTCGAGGATCTGGAGCGCGTGGCCACCCTTGGATTTCGCGGCGAGGCGCTGGCTACCATCGCCGCCGTGTCGCGCGTCGAGCTGACCACCGCGGAGCTACCAGGCGAGGGCAATCGGGTGTCCATTGAAGGCGGGCGTGTCCGCGTCGCCGAGCCGTTCTCGCGACCGCGGGGAACGACCATCGAGGCCCGGTCCCTGTTCTTCAATGTTCCAGCACGCCGGAAGTTCCTCAAGGCGCCCCAGACCGAGTTGCGCCGCTGTCTCGAGGTGGTCCAGGGTTACGCCTTGGCGCGGCCGGACGTGCGTTTCCAGGTTGTCCACGAGGGCCGGGAGCTGTTGGACGCCCTGCCCGCTCCCGGCACGCCGGCAGGATCGCGCGAGCGGATCGGCCAAATCTTCGGCAATAGCTTTGCGGCGCAACTGGCGGAGATTCCGCTTGGACCGGCGAGGGACGGGGAGGCCATTCGGGGATTCGTCGGCTCTCCCGAGACGGTCCGCGGACGGCGTTACTTCGTCTATGTGAACGGCCGGCTGGTCCGCGACCGAGCCGTGATGGCGAATTTCTATCGCGCCGTCCGCGACGAATGGAAGAGCGAAGATTTTCCGGCCCTGTTTCTTTTTCTGGAGGTGCCGCCGGAAGAGGTGGACGTCAACGTCCATCCCCAAAAGTCCGAGGTCCGCTTCCGCGATCCCAGCCTGCTCGATCGCGTTTACGACGCTCTACGCCGCGGCTTGGAGCGTTCCCGGGGCGAGGAGGCTGCGCCTCTTCGGCCGCCTGCGTCCGCGCCCTACGTTCAGTTTGCCTGGCAGGGGCTTGGGGAAAAACAGTCTTCCGAGGCTCTGGACGACAGGCCCCCACAGCCGCATCCCGCGGCCGTGGAGCTGCCTGTAACACCGACTCGGCTCGCGACACCGTCCTACGTCCCCATCGAACGACCGATCGTCCCCTTATCCGGCCGGCGAGGCGAGGCGCGTCCTTTCCGGCTCCTGGGTCAATATAAGGGGACGCTGATCCTTCTCGAAGGGCCGGACGGACTCTATCTGATCGATCAGCACGTGGCCCACGAGCGGATTCTCTACGAGCGACTGCGCCGGTCTCTGGCGGTGGAGCGGGCTCCCGTGCAGCATCTCCTGACGCCGGTCCTCCTTGAGCTCGCCCCGGCGGAGCGTCTTCGCTTGCTGGAGCTGGTCCCCGGCCTCGAGGAGCATGGATTTGGAATCACCGGTCTTTCCGGCAACACCCTGGCCTTGACGTCGGTGCCCGGCGCGCTTTCGGCCGATGCCGCGGAGGCGTTGCTGCGCAGTCTGGCCGCGGACTCCAGCGATGGCGCGGGGGGACCGGCCGACCTTTCGCGGCGCATCCTCGAATCGCTGGCGGCCAGCATGGCCTGCAAGGCGGCGATCAAAATGCACCATCCGCTTTCGGCGCCCGAGATGGAAGCTCTGATGGCCGAGCTGTTCGTGGCCGAGCAACCTTACGCCTGCCCCCACGGCCGGCCGATCGTCCTCCAGATGACGGACTCGGATCTGGAGCGGCGGTTCGGGCGGCGGTAGGTCGATCCAGCTATGGGAGAGCGTTCGGTCTCTCCCGCTGCTAGCATTCACGGATGGCTTTCGGCCGCCGCCCTGCCACCCTGCTCGAAGAACGCCTGGGGTATCGCTTCAAGCGCTTCGACCTCCTGAGCCTCGCTCTCACGCACCGCTCGTGGGCCAACGAGCAGGGAATTCCCGAGCACTACGAGCGGCTGGAATTCCTGGGCGACTCGGTCCTCGGTCTGATCAGTGCCGAATGGCTCTACATCCGCCATCCGGAGCTGCCGGAGGGTGAGCTGTCGAAGCTCAAGGCGCAGCTCGTCAGCCGCCCGGCCTTGGCCCGGCATGCTGAGAAGATCGAGCTGGGCTCGGCGCTCAAGATTGGAGTGGGGGAGGACCGCTCGGGCGGCCGGACCAAGGCGTCCCTCCTTGCTGACTCCATGGAGGCCGTGATCGGCGCCCTCTTTCTGGACGGCGGTCTGGAGGCGTCCCGCAAGGTCGTCGAGCCCATGATGGAAGCGGCGTTTCAGGAGCGCGCCAGCAAGGCGTTGACCGATTCCAAGACCCAGCTTCAGGAGGTTTCCCAGGCGCTGGGCTGGGAGCTGCCCGAGTACCGGCTGACCGCGGCCTCGGGGCCGGACCACAACAAAGTCTTCGTGGTGGAGTGCTGGCTGGCGGGGGAGCTTGGAGGCACGGGCGAGGGCCCGAGCAAGAAGGTGGCGGAGCAGCGAGCGGCCGCCGACGCTCTCGCCAGGCTGCCGGAGCTGCCGGAGAAGTAGAGTACAATCCCGCCCCCATGAGCCAGGCCATCCCCATCCCCGTGACTTCGATTCGCGAGCTGTCCCAGAACGTCGGCCAGGAGGTCGAGCTGTCGGGATGGATCGACAATAAGCGTTCCAGCGGCAAAATCGCCTTCCTTCAGGTGCGCACCGCCGGCGGAGTCGTGCAGGCCGTGGCTGGCCGTAAGGACGTCCCCGAAGAGACCTGGGCGGAGATCGAGCGCGTCACCCAGGAATCTACCGTCCGCGTCCGCGGCACGGTCAAAGAGGACAAACGCTCGCCGATCGGCGTCGAGATCCAGGCCAACGGCTTCGAGATCTTGAGCCTGACGCAGGACTATCCCATCACTCCCAAAGAGCACGGCACGGCGTTCCTCATGGAGCACCGGCACCTCTGGCTGCGTTCCAGCCGGCAGCGCGCCGCGCTTCGGGTGCGCAGCGAGCTCGAGCAGGGAATCCGCGACTTCTTTTACGACCGGCAATTCACTCTCATCGACTCGCCGATTCTCACGCCCGCCGCCTGCGAGGGGACGTCCAACCTTTTCGAGACCGACTACTTCGGCGACAAGGCGTACCTGTCGCAGAGTGGCCAGCTCTACCTGGAGCCGGCCGCCGCCGCGCTGGGCAAGGTCTACTGCTTCGGCCCCACCTTCCGCGCCGAGAAGTCCAAGACCCGCCGCCACCTGATGGAGTTCTGGATGGTGGAACCCGAGGTGGCGTTCCTCGAGTTCGAGGGGCTGTGCGCGCTGACCGAGGAGTTCGTGGGATATCTCGTGGCGCGCATCCTCGACCGCTCGCGGGAGGACCTCAAGGTGCTCGAGCGGGACACCGCCAAGCTGGAGAAGGTGGTGCCGCCCTTCCCGCGCATCACCTACACCCAGGCCGTCGAGATCCTCAACCGTGAGGGCAATCCGCTGCAGTGGGGCGACGACTTCGGCGGCGACGAGGAGACCATCCTCGCCAGCCAGTTCGACAAGCCGGTGATGGTGACCCGCTTCCCGGCGTCGTTCAAGGCCTTCTATATGCAGCCCGACCCGGACAATCCGGAGACCGTGCTGGGACTCGACCTGCTGGCGCCCGAGGGTTACGGCGAGATCATCGGCGGCAGCCAGAGGATTCACGATCACGACCTGCTGCTGTCGCGCATCCAGCAGCACAACCTCCCGGTCGAGGCGTTTCAGTGGTATCTTGACGTCCGTAAATACGGAGCGTTCCCGCACAGCGGCTTTGGCATGGGAATCGAGCGGTTCGTGGCCTGGATGACGGGCTTGACGCACCTGCGGGAGACCATTCCGTATCCGCGGATGCTGTACAAGATCTATCCTTGACGTTCCTGAAGGAGAAGCGGCACGCCGAAACCGGGGCGTTTTCTCACCTGGGCGACCCTCGCGGCGCTGATCCTGATCTGGGGCACCACCTGGGCCGTGATCCGGGTGGGCCTGCGGGGCCTGCCGCCGTTCACTGGCGTGGCGCTCCGATTCGCCATCGCCTCGGCGGCGCTGCTGGCCCTCGCTCCCGTCTTCGGAGTCAAGCTGGGACGCAGCCGCACCGAGCGTCGCATCTGGTGGGCGAACGCGGTCTTCACCTTTATCGTCCCCTACAGCATCTTGTACTGGGCGGAGCAGACGGTCCCCTCGGGCCTCTGCGCGGTCATCTTTTCGACCTTCCCGCTGCTGACGGCGCTCGCGGCGCACTTCGTCCTGCCGGCCGAGCGGCTGACCTTTCGCAGCATCGCGGGCATCCTCGTGGGATTCGCGGGCATCGCCGTGATCTTCTCCTCGGACTTCCACGCTTTGGGCGGCAGCCAGGTGGCGAAGGCTGCCGCCGTGCTGCTGATCTCCCCCCTCTTTGCGGCGCTGGGCAACGTCACCGTGAAGCGCTGGGGAGGCGACCTCCCTCCGCTTTCCGTGGCGGCAGTGCCGATGGGGATCACCGCCGTGGTGGTGGGGATCATGGCCTTGCTGTTCGAGTCCGGCCAGCCCCTCACCCTCAACACCCCGTCCATCCTCTCAATCCTCTACCTGGGACTGATCGGCTCCGCCTTTCCCTTCACCCTCTACTTCTGGCTGCTCCGCCACCAGTCGGCCACCAGCCTGTCGATGATCAACTACGCGACGCCCGTCCTCGCCGTGATCGTCGGCAGCCTCGTCATGGCCGAAGCCTTCCCGCCGCGAATTCTCGCCGGCTCCGCGCTGGTACTGGCGGGCGTCGCGGTGGCGGTGACCACTAGGGTTCACACGCATCGCGGGCAAGCCCGATGTATTGAAACGAATTCATGAGCTGAATCTGTTCTGGGCAGTGCTTGGCCGTTGGATTCGGTGCTTTCTTGTAGACGCCGGTAAGTGTCGTACCGGCGTCGTTCTCCGAGATGAACCGAAAGGTAGCCTCTGCGTGTTCGCCCTTCAACTGGATACGGATTTGATAATCCGCTTTGCCGTCGGTCTTGTCCCTCAAGACGCCTTCAAGAACTGCACCGTTCCGTTTTAGAGCGCCTTTTGCCTGGTTGACTTCCCAGGTGGCGCCGTGTGTGACGGAGATGAGCTCCCACTCTTGGCCGGCTTCCGCGGGAGTTGCCAGCGGCACCGACAAGAGGACAAGGAGACCTGTCACTGAGATTCCGCCGCGTAGTTTCATGAGATGCTCATCCTATCTCGAAAGTGGCTCGCTCGCCAACGCCACAGGTCCACGCCGCCACCAGCGTCACATCTCGGATCGAAGCCGTGATCGACTCAGCGGTCGGCACCTCACGCCAGCTTACACTTCACGACGTACCGGTTTCTCGTTTCCTGGTCCAGTTCCCACTCCCTGGGAGTCGGGGACGTGAGCACGAGCTGGCTGCCGGATCTCGCGAGATCGGCAGCGGCATTCCCCATCGTCGTGGTTACATCGATCACTACCTTTTCGCCATCGGCGAGCTCGACGTTGACATACCTTGC
>DATIOS010000467.1:0-2677 GCA_035472915.1 Thermoanaerobaculia bacterium | reverse complement strand
GCCTCCCACCTTGGAGGAGTCCTACGGCGCCTTCCTCGCTCTGCAGGGAATCGAGGCGGCCCCCGACGATCTGGCGGAGGGCGGGGCGTGAGTGTCACGACAGCCTTTGCCGTCCACGAGATCCGTACGCAGTGGCGGTCGCTGCGCTTCCGGGTGCTGGCCGCGGCCTATGTTCTGGCCGGTTCTTCCCCGGCGGCGCTGATCTACGCCCGGCATCAGAGCTCCAGGATGATGGTCGGCGGCGCCACCTACGCCGCCGAGGTCTTTTCCCTGCTGCCGGTGTTCACCGCTGTAGTCGCCCTGCTGATCTCGATCGACGCCATCACCCGCGAGCAGGACGAGGGCTCGTGGTCTTCCGCCTCGCTCGCGGGGATCTCGAGCGCCGGCTACCTGCTGCGCCGCTGGCTGGCCCTCCAAGCCGTGCTGTTGCCGCTGACAGCAGTGCCGGTCGCCTTCGCCGGCGGAGCCGCGGCGGCGGCTCTGGGCCCCGGCGCCGTGGCCTGGAGCCCACTGCTCGGGCCTTGGTTGATGCACGTGGTGCCGATCGCCCTCGCCGTCTCCGCCCTGGGCCTGGGACTGGGGACGATCGCCGGCGGAATGATCAACGCCTTCCTGCTCGGCGCGGTGGTGATCGGTCTCGGCCCCATGCTGATCAACAGCGTGCTCGCCCACTTCGGAATCCGCCTTGGCGGGGACTGGCTGGAGATCGGCTGGTTCTCCTTCGCGATACGGCGCATTACGACCCGCTACAGCCCGACGGACCCATGGCCGGCCTTCCCGCTGGATATGAGCGAGTCCCCCTGGGATTGGCGGGTCGCTGCCGAGCAATATTCGGCGCTGGCGGCGCTGCCGGTGGCATTGTCCGCGGCGACGCTGGGTTTCGCGGTGCGCCATCTGCGCCGCACCCGGCCGGACGTGCGGCCGATGCGCATCGGCCCCGGCCACCCGCTGCGCAACTTCCTGTTGGTCGTGGCTCGGCTGCGGGAGCGCTATACCGCCGACCCGCGGCCTTCGCGGTCAGATCTGCTGGCCCTCGGCCTGTCCCTCCTGCTCGCGGCGGGAGCCCTGGCGTTGCTCGTGGAGCGCGCCGAGCACTATCAGCGGCTCGGCGCAACGCGCTTCGAGATGGAGACGGTGGGGAAGCCTGATCCCACGCCCTCCGATGTCCTGCCCGGACGCTGGCGTCTGGAGGGAACGCTGGGCCCCGGCCGGGAGATCGCCATCACGGTGACGGCGGAGATGCGCAACCAGGGTGCCGCGCCCCGGGGACATCTGGCCTTCACGCTGAACCCGCACGTCCGGGTGGAGACGGCAGCCGTGAGCGAGGGGACGCTCAACCTGTCTCGGCACTGGGACCGCCTCGCCGTGGAGCTCTCTCCCCCCATCCCTCCAGGCGGCGCCCGGGAGCTGCGGTTCCGGCTGCGGGGCGAGCCCATGGAGGACCGGCTCTTCACCAGCGCCACCGCCTACTGGGGATTCCACAAGACCTTCGGCGACCATCTGCACGCGAGGTTCGGACGCAATCTCGCGGATCTCTCGAAAGCCTACCAGGTGCCGGCCCTTTCGCCGCGGCGCATCGAGCTCCAGGCCACGGACCTGACGCCGGTGCCCCGGTATCAATCCTGGAAGCTGGTCGCCGACGAGGAGATGGCGCATCTGTTCCGGATGCCCGAGGAGGTCTTTTTTCCCATCGCCGACGTGTCTCTGGACCTCGCCACGCCGCCGGGATTCCTGGTGGCGGACCCCTGCGGGGGCCTGGCCTCTCCAGGGCACCTCGGACGCCTGACGAGCCATTGCCGGCTGGCGGTGGCGGACGTGACGGTGGCCGGCGGCCACTACCAGGAGCTGCCTCGCGCGGAAGCGACCGGCGCCACGGTGGCGGTCCTTCCCTTCCATGCGGCGTTGGGCGAGCTGCACCTCGGATTTCTCGCCCACGGCACGAGCCGGCTGGACGAGGCTTGGCCCGGACTTGGAGACCTGCGGCGAACCATCGTGCTGGAGTGGCCGAGCGACGATGCTTTCGGTCTCGACGCGGGCGCTGCCTATTTACGCCGCTGGGAGGACCCCGGCCGCGCGCACATCTCTGTGCAGGGCGAGCTGGTGCGGATGACCGAGCTGGACCTGACCCAGACTGACACCCTCAAACCGGACTCGCTGGTGGCCGAGCTGGTGGCTGGACGGCTGGCCCGCCGCCGGCCCGCCGCGCCGGACGACGCCCAACTGGTGCGCATGCTGCTGCGCAACCTGGTGCTCCAGCGACTCGGGAAGATGCCGGAGGGCGGAGCCGCGGTGATGGGAGTTCGCACCGGCACGGAGGCCATGCTCAGCATCCCGCCTCCCGAACATTCCTACTCGATGAACTATTGGAACAACCGTTTTCCCGCCCTGGTGACGGCGCTGCGCTACCGCATGGGCGAGGAGGCGCTGCGCGGCGCCGTCGAGGACGTCCTGTCGCGCACCGACGCCAAGCCGCTCACCCGCGCGGAGCTCTACGCGGCGATCGAGAAGCGCAGTGAGGTCCCGATCGGCCGCATGATCAAGGACTTCCTCGTCGAGGGCTACCTGCCCCAGCCGATCCTGGACGGCGTCGAGTTTCACCATTCCGGGGGTGCCGAAGGCGGCTGGCGGGTGACGGGACGGATGCGCAACCGAACCCAGGGCGAGGCGCTCTGCAAAG
>DATIOS010000466.1:0-6344 GCA_035472915.1 Thermoanaerobaculia bacterium | reverse complement strand
CCCAATCCTACGCGGCTTGGCCGCAGCGCTCCTCCTGGCCACTGTCGTCGTCACCGACGCCCTGCCGGTTTCTCCAGCCTCACGGGAGCGGTGCGATATGGTCTGCTGCCGGATGCAGGGAGCCATGGGGCACGGCGATGCCTGCCAGATTCGCCGAGCTGGCGCGCCAAGGTGCACCGTCGGCATGTCCGGCGGCCTTCCTGTTTCGTTTCAGAACCAGCGGGAATGGGCTACACGCCCGGGTCTGCGGGACTCGCTACCGGGTGAAGTGATCCTCGCGCCGGCCGGTTGGGTTGCCGAGACGAAAACCTTCGCTCCACCCTCTCCTCCTTTCGAGCCTCCAGTCCCCCCGCCGCGGTCTCTTCGTTTCGCCTGAGCGCCGTCACCACGGGTCGTCTTCCGCGATTGGCGCGGTCGCCCGTGAATTCACGCTGGACCGAAACCAGGAGATTTGATCGATGACTTTTCATCACCGCAGGTCTGCCCTCGCCGGAGCGGCAGCCTTCGCTTGCTTGCTTTTGATGTCCTCTGCCTCTGCCCATGCCTGCTCGATGTGCCGCTGCGGCGATCCCACGTTCAATGCCCTGGGCACCGACGTTTACAAGGACGGAGCCTTTCGGGTCGCCTTGGACTGGGAGCGCTTTTCCAAGCAGCAGGGGATTCTCCCCGGGGAGGGAGAGGCCGACTTGAAAACGACCGCCGCCGACCTGGGCCACGAGTCCCAGGTGGAGAATCGCTTCACCACGGCTCTCTCCTACACTTTTCACGAACGAGTTGTGGCCGTCGCCCGCGTCCCTTTTACATCCCGTGAGCTCACGGACCCGGAGGGCCGGACGACACAGGATGGGCTATCGGATCCCGAGCTCTACGCTTTGGTGCGCCTGTGGTCCTCGGAGTTCGCGCCGGGCCTGGGCCGCCGTGCCTGGATCTCGGTTCTGGGGGGAGTCAAGACCGCTTGGGGGCAAAATGACGTTGCTCGCGGGGGTGAGCGCATAGAGGAGCACCTGCAACCCGGCACCGGCTCGACCGATTGGTTCGGCGGCTTTTCCGGCGTTTACCTATTCAATTCCAGCTCGTCGTTTTTCGGCTCCACGCAATACCGGAGAACGGGGACCAACAGCGTCGGCTACAAGTACGGCAACATCGCGATGGCGAACGCCGGCTACGAGCACAAGCTCGGCAAGCGCTTCGACGGTGCGCTGGAGCTCAATTTTCGGGATGCCGGGCGGGACGTGATGGACGGCAGCGGCGCCCTGGATCCCAACACCGGCGGCTCCCTGCTGTACATCTCTCCGAAGCTGATCGTCGACTTTAGCAAGGGGCTGGTGGGCCGGCTTGCCGTTCAGATTCCGGTGGCTGACGGTTTGAACGGCGAGCAGAAGGAGAAGGTGGTGGCGAACTTCGGGATTACGTATTTGTTCTGAGGGTTTGTCGGCGTTCGCCCGCCTATACTGCCGGGGTGCGCCGCCCGTTCCGCTTCGGCCCTGTCTCGCTCTCCCGGCCTTCGATCTCGGCGGCGGACCTCGTCGTCGTCGCCGGGCTGGGAGCCGTGCTGGCGCTGGCCATCCGGCTGGCGTGGCGGGCGCCCGCGGTCGTGGCCGGGCCCCGGATCAGCCTTGCGGTGTCCGCCCTGCCGTGGTACGCGCTGCTTTCGACCTCGCGCATGGCGGCGGCTTACGTGCTGTCGCTCGGCTTCAGCCTGGCCTACGGCTACTTCGCGGCTCGCAGCCAAGCGGCGCGCAAGGTGTTGATGCCGCTGCTGGACATCCTCCAGAGCGTCCCCATCCTCTCCTTTCTTCCCGTCGTCCTCCTGGGCCTCAGCGCCCTGCTGCCGCAGGGAATCGCCACCGAGCTCGCGGCGATCGTCCTGATCTTCACTTCCCAGGCCTGGAACATGACGTACAGCTTCTATCAATCCGTGACCACGGTGCCGCAGGAGATGCGGGAGGCCGCGGCCATCTTCCGCCTGTCCCCCTGGCTACGGTTTCGCGTGCTGGACCTGCCGTTCGCGGCCTTGGGCCTGATCTGGAACAGCATGATGAGCTGGGCCGGCGGCTGGTTCTTCCTCATGGCCGCCGAGATCTTCCGCGTGGGAAGCCGCGACTTCCGGCTGGCGGGCCTGGGCGCCTATCTGCAAACGGCGGCCGACGCCAACGACCTGAAGGCCGTCGCCGCCGGCGTGATCACGTTGATACTGACCATCGTGCTGCTCGACCAGATCCTCTGGCGGCCGGTTCTCGCCTGGGCGGACAAATTCAAGGTGGAAATGGTTTCGAGCGACGCGCCGCCCCCGCGGTCGTGGTTCTACGATGTCGTCCACCATTCCCATTTGATCGGTTGGCTACGCCGCCGCTGCTGGTTGCCCGTCACCGAACGCCTGGATCTCCGGGCGAATCTCCCCGCGGAGAGTGAGGGAACGAAGGGGCGCGGACTTTGGCGGCGCCTGAGCCTGGCGGTTCTCGCTCTTCTCGGGTTCGCCGCCGCTGCGGCCCTTCTTTTCGGTTTCTATCGCGCCGTCGTCACTCTCGCCGGCCTGCCGGCGGCCGGCTGGGCGGCCCTCGGAACCGGCGTCCTGGCGACTTTCGGGCGGGTCGTCGCCTCTCTGGTCCTGGCGCTGCTGTGGACGGTTCCCGTCGGCGTGGCCATCGGCACCAACCGGCGGCTGGCGGGCGTGCTGCAGCCGGTGGTGCAGGTGGTGGCCTCGATTCCCGCCACCGCGCTGTTTCCAGTGCTCGTCCTGGCGTTGCTGCGCGTGCCGGGAGGGCTCAACTTGGCGGCGGTGATCTTGATGCTGGCCGGCACACAGTGGTACCTGCTGTTCAACGTCATCGCCGGCACGGCGGCCATTCCCCAGGATCTGCGCGACTCGGCCGATCTCTTGCGCCTGTCGCGCTGGCAGCGCTGGAAAACGTTGACGTTGCCGGCCCTCTTTCCGTTCCTCGTCACCGGCGCCATCACGGCCGGCGGCGGCGCCTGGAATGCCAGCATCGTGGCCGAGTATGTGACATTCGGCGGCGAGACCCACAGCACGGTGGGCATCGGCTCGCTCATCGCCCAGGCCACGGCGGCCTCCGACTACCGGCTGCTCCTGGCCTCCACGCTGACGATGGTTCTGGCGGTGGTGGGCATCAACCGCACCTGGTGGCGTTGGCTCTACCTTCAAGCCGAGGTACGGTTCAAACTCGAATGAGGCTCCGGCAATGATGACGACTACGACGACGGCTCCGGCGAGCACCGACCTGTTGACGGTGCATGCCGTCACCAAATCCTATGGCACGGCGGACAAGGTTTTCACCGCCGTCAAGGACATCGATCTGCGGATCGCGGAGGGCGAGTTCGTTTGCCTGCTCGGCCCCTCGGGTTGTGGTAAATCCACTCTGTTGCGCATCATCGCCGGGCTGATGCCGGCGACCTCCGGCGAAGTGCTCTATTGCGGCCGGCACATCAAGGGAGTCAATCCTTACGCCACCATCGTCTTTCAGACCTTCGCCCTCTTTCCCTGGCTGACGGTGGAGCAGAACGTGACGGTGGCCTTGAAGGCCCGCAGCGTCGATCCGCCGACCCGCCACGCCACGGCCCTGCGGCTGATCGACACGGTGGGCCTCGACGGTTTCGAGAAGGCCTATCCCCGCGAGCTTTCCGGCGGCATGCGCCAGAAAGTGGGCTTCGCCCGCGCCATGGCCGTGGAGCCCGAGCTGCTCTGTCTCGACGAGCCGTTCTCCGCCCTCGACGTGCTGTCCGCCGAGGCCCTGCGTGGCGAGCTGATGGAGCTGTGGCTGGGCAAGAAGCTCCCCACTCGCGCCATCCTCATGGTCACTCATAACATTGAGGAGGCGGTGCTGATGGCGGACCGCATCGTGGTGATGGGCAAGAACCCGGGCCACGTGGTGACTGAGATCGCGGTCGAGCTTCACCACCCTCGGGTGCGCAAGGATACGGCCTTCCAGGCCCTCGTCGACCGGGTCTACGCCGCCGTCGCCGGCCATACGCCCTCGGAAGCCGAGTCCCTGGGCACCGCGCCCGGCCAGCCCGGCCACACGCGGCGGCTGCCGCCCGCCCGCATCAACGCCTTGAGCGGACTCATGGAGAGGCTCAACGAAGAGGGAGGGCGCAGCGACCTCTATCGATTGGGAGCCGACCTTCAGCTCGAGCTGGACGACCTGCTGCCCGTGCTCGAGTCGGCGCAGATCCTGGGCTTCGCCCAGGTGACGGAGGGCGACGCAGTGCTCACTCCCCTCGGCAAGGCCTTCGCCGAAGCGACCATTCTCACCCGCAAGCAGCTCGTGGCCGGCCGCATCCTGCGCCAGCCCACCATCTTGTGGATCTTTGAAACCCTGCGGCAGGACGACAACCAGCGAGTCGCCCGCTCCTTCTTCCTCGACAAGTTGCGCGCCGATTTCGGCGACGAGGCCTCCAACCAGCTCGACCTCGCCATCAAGTGGGGCCGCTACGCCGAGCTTTTCGACTACGACGACGACCGGGACGAGCTGTATCCCGAGCCGGCGCAGGAGTAGAGGGCGGCCTCAGAGGGTGTCTCAAAAGTAGTTGACGACGACGCCTATGCCGCCAGGGATTGAAATCACCTGGCTACCCTCTATAGTCCCTACGGGACATAGAAAGAACGAAATAGCAGTCCCGGAGGGGACAAGCGTCGGTAGCCAGGGATTTCAATCCCTGGCGGCAGCGACGTCGCAGTTCAGACACGAATGAAGTCGCCGCCACTCATCGCTGGCCGGCGGGGGGCCGAGCCGTTGCCGGGCAGGTGGGGGAGGGACATGGGCCGGCGGAGCTGTTCCTGGCCAAAGAGGCGCTTGAGGAATTTCATCGCTTCCTCTTCCACGAGCTCGGAGGTGACCTCTGAAAGAGACAGCTTGTCCGAAAGGAGGCTGAAGCCGATTCCCTCGTGGGTGACCTTCACCATCTGGGCGGCATCGTCGCCAAAGAAGAGGAGAGAGCGCTCGTAGTCCTCCCAGCGGTCCAACTTGACCTTCAAGCCCGCCGCCGTGGAGCTGTGGAAGATCGAGGCCGACTCCACCTTGCCCACCATCACGTCCTTGATCGTCTCCAGGATGGGCACGATTACCGAGCGCGCGACGCGGTTGAACTGCTCCCGGAAGGCGTCATTCTGGCGTAGGACGCCCTCCGGCCGGGACCTCTTCTCCTCCAACAGATCTTCATGACCCTGAAGCAGGATCCGGAGCCGTTCGAGATTGGCCTTGTCCATGATGGCGGTCCTTTCTTTCTGCCGAACCTTCGGCGTTCTCCACGGAAATTGTGCGAATAGCGTGCCAATCCCCGAGAACCCCGCGAGAAGAAGTGTCGTGTACACTTCCGCCCCGCCATGCCCAGACGGTCCGATCTACGCTCCATCCTCGTCCTCGGCTCCGGACCGATCGTCATCGGCCAGGCCTGCGAGTTCGACTATTCGGGGACCCAGGCCTGCCGCGCCCTCAAGCGCGAGGGATTTCGCGTCGTCCTCGTCAACTCGAATCCGGCGACGATCATGACCGACCCGGAGTTCTCCGACGCCACCTACGTCGAGCCCCTGGTGCCGGAAGTGGTGGAGAAGATCCTGGAGAAGGAGCGGCCGGACGCGCTACTTCCCACCGTCGGCGGCCAGACCGGAATCAACCTCGCCATCGCTCTCGACGAGCGGGGAGCGCTGGAACGCTATGGAGTCGAGGTGCTGGGCGCCAGCATCGCCGCCTTGAGGTTGGGTGAAGATCGCCTGCTCTTCAAGCAGGCCATGGAAGAGGTGGGGCTCAAGGTCCCCAAGAGCGGCTACGCCGGCAGTCTCGAAGAGGCGCGGGAGATCACCAACGACGTTGGCTACCCGGTCATCATCCGTCCCAGCTTCACTCTCGGCGGCGAGGGCGGCGGCGTGGCCTACAACCGCGACGAGTTGGACGAGGTGGTGGCCTCGGCCCTCCAGGCCAGCCCGTCCCACCGCGTGCTCATCGAGCAATCCGTCCTCGGCTGGAAAGAGTTCGAGTTGGAGGTGATGCGCGACGTGGCGGACAACGCCATCATCGTCTGCTCGGTCGAGAACTTCGACGCCATGGGGGTTCACACCGGCGATTCGATCACCGTGGCGCCGCAGCAAACCCTCTCGGACCGCGAGTATCAGGACATGCGGGACGACGCCTTCAAGGTGATTCGCCGCGTCGGCGTCGCGACCGGCGGCTCGAACATCCAGTTCGCCGTCGACCCCAAGACCGGCGAGCAGGTGGTGATCGAGATGAACCCCCGCGTCTCGCGCAGCTCGGCCCTGGCCTCCAAGGCCACCGGTTTCCCGATCGCCAAGATCGCGGCCCGACTGGCCCTGGGGTACACCCTGGACGAGA
>DATIOS010000465.1:0-18389 GCA_035472915.1 Thermoanaerobaculia bacterium | reverse complement strand
TCGCCGCCCTCACGCGCCAGCTTCTGGCGGTGGGCTTTGTACGGCAGCCCCAAGGCGAGCCCCAGGATGGATAAGCATCTGGATCCAGGCCTGCTCACGGACCTCGGACAGGGGCGTCTGTCACGCCAGCGCAGTCGCCGGGTCGTTCGCCATCTACTCACCGACTGCGCGATCTGCTGCCAGGCTGCGGCGGAGGCGACCCCCTCCTACCGCGAGGCTTTTGCCCGCTCGTGGCAAGAGGTCGAGAGACGCGAGGCGGAGCTGACCGTGGAGCGCGAGCTGGCTCCCGCGTTGCTCCAGGAGCTGCTGTCCCTGTCCCTTGAGCGCCAGGCGGAGAAAGTGGCGCGGGACGCCCGGTTTCAAACCTGGTCGCTTTGCGAGCTGCTTCTGGATCTGTTGCGGGACCGGGGCTTCCAGAGCCCCACCCGTGCGCTGGAGCTGGCGCAGCTCGGAGTCGACGTCGCGATGCGGTTGAGCCCTGCGGTTTACGGCGAGTCCAGGGTCAACGACCTCGCCGCCCGAGCCTGGGTGATGCTGGCCAATGCGCAGCGGGCCTGTGCCAGCTTTCAGGAAGCCGACGAGAGCTTTTCCCGGGCGGAAGGGCTGCTCAAGAAGGGAACGGGGGATCCGCTGGAGAAGGCGCATCTGTTGCTTCACAAGGCGTCGTTGCTCGGCAGCCGGCACCGTTTCGGCGAGGCCTTCCGGTTGCTTGGGCGGGTCACCGCCATCGCTCGCCGTTGCGAGGATCCTCAGCTCCAGGGACGTGTCCTGATCACCAGTGCCTCCCTGCTCCAGAGGGCGGCCGAGCTGGAGTGCGTGACCCTGGGCCTGATCCGCGAGGTCGGCACCTACCTCAGGGAGAACGGGGCGCCGGCGGGACTCCTCCGTTCGCGCGAACCGCGCTGACTCAACCGTACCCGGGATACCGCAGCCTGCGGTCTCGCTGCCAGACTGGACAAAACGGCGTCAGGTTGATTGAATATCGTCCCAGCAAACTGCTATGAATCCCTCGGTACAACTCGACCCGGCGGAGCCGTCCCTCGAGGAGATCCTCGCCCGGACCGAGACGAAGCTGAAGCGAGTTCTCAGCCGTTACAGGATTCCCGCGCAGGACGCCGAAGACATCCTCCAGGACACGTTTCTCATCCTGGTCTCCAAGCTGGGCACCATCCGCAACCCGGAGGCCTGGCTGGTAGGGACCCTGGCCAACCGCTGCATCATCTACTGGCGCCGGCATCGCACCCGTCTCTTCGAGCTGGTCGACTCCACCATCCTCGAGCTGCTGTCGGAAGGGGAGGCGCCGGCACAGGAGCAGTCGGACATCCGCTCAGACCTCGAGGCCATGCTGTCCTGCCTGCCCAACCGCTGCCGCTCCGTGCTGCGGCTGCGCTACGGCTTCGGCTGCAGCACGGCCGAGGTCGCCGAGCAGACGGGCTACTGCAAGTCGAGCATTCGCAAGGTCACCCGCCGCTGCCTCGCGGCTCTCACCGAGCAGCTCGTGAGCTCCGGCTTTCGGTCCGGGGCATGAGGGGATTCGCCCTGCCCGTTCGTCTGGACACAAGGACGGGATGGTGCTACTGTCCTCCGCAGTTTCGAATAGGCCCTTTCCAGGGAAGATGAGTGCACTGGACCAGCCGCAGGTTGAGGCGTCGCTTGAGAATTTGCTGAGAGACGTTCAGCCTCGTCTCAAGGTTCTGTTTGCACGGTACAGGATTCCTCCGCAGGATACGGAGGATATCGTGCAACAGGCTTTGCTTGCTCTCATCTACCAGCGCCAGGAGATCCGCGATCCGGCGGCCTGGATGCTGGGGACTATTCGCAACAAGTGTTTGCTGTATTGGAGGGATCAGAGGCGCAAGCTCTATGATGCTGTCGACGCCGCAGTCCTGGAATTCATGGCGGAGCCCACGCTTCCCGATCAGGAGGAGAGTGATTTCCGCCGCGACCTTACCCATGCCATCGAGCAGTTGCCGGAGCGTTGCCGCTCGTTGCTGTCCCTGCGGTACCGGCATGGGTACGAGCCCCCGGAGCTCGCGGAACGAATGGGCTATAGCCCCTCCAGCATCAACAAGATTACGACTCGGTGCCTCGCCGCGCTGACACGCCACCTGGTTGCCAGCGGCATTCTGTGTGAAGAAAACCGATCATGACGGATCATCCGACTCCAGACGCTCTCGAACAGTTCATCCTCGGCCAACTCTCCACGGCCGAGATGCGGGAGATCGCCTGGCATCTGCTCAATGGCTGTACGCACTGCCAGCAAGCCACCTCAACACTCTGGGAGCCCGCCGACTCGTTCGAGGACCCCGCGATCTTCGAGCTGGCCGGCGGTGAGGATGGGTCCGAATCCGACGACTACGACGCGGTGCTGGATCGCGTCCTCGAGACCGTGGCGGCGACGGAAGAGGTCTTCGCCGCGCAGCGTCTTCAGGCTCGCGGCCTGCTCGCGGAGCTGATGCAGGTGCCCGTCGAGCGGCAGCACCTGCTGGTCGTCAACAGCCAGCGCTTCCGCACCCGCGCGCTCTGCGACCTGCTGGTCGAAGAGAGCCATGAAACCGGTTTTCAAGACCCTCGGTGCGCCGTCGATCTGGCCCGGTTGGCCGTGCTGGTGGTGGACCGGTTGACCCCTGACACGTGCGGCGGAGAAGAGGTCCATGAGAGCCTCCGTGCCCGGGTCTGGGCGCAGCTCGGCAACGCCCACCGCATCCATTCAAATCTGGAAGAGGCTGAAGCGGCCCTGGCTGTGGCCGAGGAGTTGCTCGCCGCAGGCCGCGTCGGTCTCTTCGACCGGGCTCGGGTGCTGGCCTTGCTGGCGACTTTGCGCCGCGCCCAGGAGAGATTCGCCGAAGCCCTCCAGCTCTTCGATCGTGTTGCCGTCATCTACAAGAAGCTCGGCCAATGGAATCTCCTGGGTCGCACCCTGCTTCAGAAGTCCCTGGTCTGCGGCGAGGCTGGCGACCTCGAGGCCGAAATGTCGCTGCTGCGCCGCGCGCTCGACCTCATCGATCCGCAGAACGACGCTCGCCTTTTTCTCGCCGCCCGCCACAACCTGATCCATGCCTTGAACGAGAGCGGCCAGTCGCGCGAGGCCTTCGCCCTCCTGTTCCACAGCCGGCCGTTGTACCTGAAGATGGGCGACCGCATGAACCTCTTGAAGCTGCGCTGGGTGGAGGGACTCGTCGCGGCCGGCCTGCAACGGCATGATCAGGCCGAAGCGGCGTTCCGGGAGGTGCGGGAGGCCTACGCTGGAATCGGGCTCGACTATGACGCGGCGCTGGCCTCGCTCGATCTCGCCGGCGTCTACGTCGCCCAGGGCCGGGGAGCCGACCTGCTGCGGACCGCCGAGGAGACCCTGGCAGTCTTTCAGTCCCGCAACACCCACCGCGCCGCGCTGGCGGCGGTCCTGGTCCTCTGTAGCGCGGCGCGCCAGGAGCAGGCCGGAGTCGGCCTCGTCCGCGAGGTTTCGATGTTCCTGAAGCGAGCCCGCAACAACCCCAACCTGCAGTTCTCCCCAAATTCCTGAAGCAGTACGCGGCAGCGCCGCCGCAGTCAGGGCAGCTTCACGTCCGGACGCCGAGGAAGAGATAGCCCGAGAGCAGGGCGAAGACCGCACCCGGGCTCCAGACGGCCACGATGGGGGGAAGGGCGCCGGCTTCTCCCATCTTGATGAAGAAGGCAAAGATCGCCATGAAGATCATTCCCAGCACGACCGAGATCCCGATGCCGTAGAGCGCTCCCTGACGCCCCAGGCGGAAGGAGAAGGGGAGCGCGACGAGGGCCATGATCAGGGAGACGATCGGAAACGCGATCTTGTTCTCTAGCTCAACCTGGAGCTCGGGAACGGGCTGGCCGCTCTCCTTGAGCTCCTGGATGTAGTCTTTGAGCTCGCCGTAACGCATCTGATCCGGAGGGCGGATCTCGGAGTCGAAATAGTCCGGGGTCTCGAAGTGCTCCTCGACCATCGGTTTCTGGAATCGCTTGTAGGTGGTCACCTCGACGCCTTCGAAGGCGCGGACCCAGCCGTCGGTGAACAACCAGGCGCCGCCGATGTACCGCGCGTCGTCGGTGTAGAGCCGGCGGGTCAGCCGGTGGCGCGCGTCGAAGTCGAAGACCTGCAGCCGCTGCAGACTCGGCTGCTGTGGGTCGTAATGGAGATAGTTGTAGATGTAGCGGCCCTGGCCGAAAAGCCATTGGTGGTCGGCGCGCCGATAGGTCCTCGCCGTCGGCTTGCCGCGGATCTGGTCCTTGAGCTTCGCCACTTTCTCGTTGGAGGCTGGCAGCACCGAGGACTCCAGGTAGCCGGAGAACGAGGTCACCAGCAGCGCCGTGGCCAGGGCCGGCAGTGCCAGCCTGTAGAGGCTCAGGCCCAAGGCCTTGCAGGCGGTGATCTCGTTGGTGCGGGCCAGCAGGCTGAAGGTCATCAGCGTCGTCACCAGCACGATGATGGGCGCGATGTCGTAGAACATCTGAAGCGATAGATATTTGTAGTAGCTGAGGACGATGCCGGCGCCGACCTTGTTCTTCAGGATGTCGTCGATGTTCTCGCTGAGGTCGAAGATCGCAAAAAGCGAGATGCCGGACATCACGACCAGCAGGAAGATCTTGGTGAACAGGCGGACCACCAGGCGGTCCAGGATGTTGGGGAAGACGATCCGTGGGCGGGGGAGGAGGAGCACCACCCGCCGCCCGCGATTCTCCCGCCGCGTCAGCACCGCGGCCTCGCGCTGGCGCGCCCGCTCCGCCCGCTTCTCCTGACGCTCCTTGCGCCGCGCCACGCTGAGACCCCGCAGGCGCTGGATCGCGCTCCAAAGGTCCTGGCGCACCCAACGGTCGATGCGGCTCAACAGCAGGCTCTTGTCACGGTTGCGCCGCACCAGCAGGAAGAAGCCGGCGACCGCCAGGAGGATGTTCGGCAGCCACATGCCGAGCCAGGGAGGCATGCGGCCGAAGCGAGCGTACTCTTCGCCGTTGTTGATCAGGATGTAGTAGACGACCAACACGACGAGCGAGAGGACGAAGCCCGAAGCCTTGCCGCCGCGCCGGTTGTTGATACCCAGAGGCAGCGCGAACAGGCCGAAGACCAGACAGGCGACCGGAATGGAGAATTTCTTGTGGATCTCCACCTTGGCGAGATTGTGCTGTTCGTCCGAGCCTGAGGGATCGTCCCGCTGTTCGACGAGCTCCTTGAGGGTCATCTCCCGGATCCCCTTGGAAATCGAGATCTTGGCCCTTTCCTCGGTGGCGAACTGGTCCTTGAGGATCAGGTCGAGCCGCTTGTGGCGGCTGAACTCATAGCGGTCCGGCGCGTTCAGGTCGACCTTGTGGCGGATGGCGTTGTAGAGGCGGAGGACAACCCGCTCGCCGGCCTTGTCGACGAGGATCTCGCCCCAATCGGCCGTGGTGATCTGGTTGTTGGCGCTGGACGGGATGGACTCGGCGAGGAACACTCCCTTCCAGCGCTTGCTCCCTTGGGGCACCTCGAAGACGTACATCACCTTGCCTGCCCATTCCTCATAGAACACCCGCGGCTCGATCTGCTGTGCCACGCTCTGGGTGGTGATCTCGAGCCGCAGCTCCTGGAGGGCATGGTTGCCCCAGGGCAACACGTAGATCATCAAGGCCATGTTGAGTAACGTGGCGAGGCCGGAAAGCAGGAAGATGGGGCGATAGAGCGTCAGCAGGCTGACTCCGCAGGCCCGCATGGCGATCAGCTCACTGTCGGACGACAGCCGGCCGACGGCGATCAGGGTGCCGAAGAGAAGCGACATCGGCAGTGTGAGGACGACGATGTTGGGCAGGGTCAGCAGCAGCAAGCGACCGACGATCGAAACCGGCAGCCCGCGGCGGATGATCATCTCCGCCGACTGGAACAGGAAGCGGATGAGCAGGATGAAGGTGTAGACCAGGAAGCCCAGACCCAGCGGGCCCAGGATCTCGGTGAAGATGTATTGGTTCAGGCGGCGGCGCACGGGCGCATTATATGGGTCCGGGCCGACGTCCGCCGAGGGTTCGCCAAATCTCCGCCGAGGTGAGAGGAAAGAGCATGAAGATCGTTCTCGAACGCCGGTACCGTTTCAGCGCCAGCCACCTGTACCGGCGTTCCGATTGGAGCGAGGAAGAGAACCGGGCGCGGTTCGGCAAGTGCGCCAACCTGCCGGGGCATGGCCACAACTACAGGCTGTGGCTCGGCGTTCAGGGAGAGATCGATCCCGAGACCGGGTTCGTCGTCGATCTCGGCCAGCTCGACAAGCTCGTCGAGGAGAGGGTAGTCGGGCGACTGGACCACCAGCATCTCAACGCGGCGCTCCCGGAGTTCGCGTCAGGCGGATCGATCCCGACCAGCGAAAACCTCATCGCCTGGATCCACGAGCAGCTCGCCGGTCATCTGCCAGAAGGTGCACGGCTCGTCAAATTGCGCCTGGCGGAGGACGAGGATCTGGCCGCCGAGTGGACAGCCGGATAGCCGTGCAAACCGAGGCAGCGGCAGCCTCGCCGCACAGATGAGCAACATAATCTGCCTTACCAGACTTCATAGACTCGATCGGACTGATCCGACCGATCCGCCTGATCGTTCTGGGAGATACGGGGTTTACTTCGGTTTACTTCTCGTTGCCCTGCCGGAGATCGGCGAGGATCTGCTCGAGGGCGTGGATGAGGTCGTGCTTGTCGACCTCGCTCTGGCGGAACGCCAGGGACAGGCTGAAGCTGCGGTCCGGAGACTTGAAGCGGAAGACATAAGGCTTCCGGCGGCTGGACTTGCCGCCCTTTTCGCTGCGCCGCAGGCGCTGGCGCAAGTCGTCGCGGTTGAGCCCGCGGCGAGCCACCTCTTCGAGGAGCTCGATCATCTCCGTCTCAGAACCCGCTTTGAGCACCTCCAGCAGCAACGACTTGGAGGTGATGCCCAGCGCTTGAACCGTATCGCGCACCCGGGCGGGCATCTGCAATAAGGAAAAGCTCTCGGTGATCACCGTGCGCGACTTGCCGACCGCCTCGGCGATCTCTTCGTGGGTGTATTGATGAGTCTCGGCCAGCATGCGGTAGCCTTCGGCTTCTTCGAACGGCGTCAGGTCCTTGCGCTGGAGGTTCTCGATCAGCGCGATCTCGAGAGCCTCCTCGCTGGTGACGTCCATCTCGATGGCGGGCACCTCGTAGAGCCCGGCCTCCTGGGCTGCGCGGTAGCGCCGCTCGCCGGAGATGATCCGGTAGAGAACGCCGGAGGGGCCGACCTCGCCTTCCCCGCCGGGCCAGGGCCGCACGAGGATCGGCTCCAGCACTCCCTTGTCGCGGATCGACAGCACCAGGTCGTCGAGGTCGCCCATGGTCGAGCGCGGCTGGCCGGGGTCCGGCTCGATGGCCGACAAGGGAATCATCTTGCCCACGGGAGTCTCGTGCCGGGCCGAGAGCTCTTCGACGAAGTGGTTGTCGTGACGCATCTTCACGCGCACCGGGAGGCCACGTTTGCGGGCAACGGGATCAGACACGGCTCAGCACCTCCTCCGACAGCCGATAGTACTCGTAGGCACCCGTGGACCGCGGCGCGAAGGTGAAAATCGACTCCCGGTAGGCCGGGCTCTCTTCGAGACGGACGCTCTTGGTGATGACCGTTTCGAAGACCTTCACGCCGAACACCCGCTGAATCTGCTCGTAGATGTCCTTGGCCAGGGTGGTCCGCTTGTCGTACATGGTGATCAGGGCTCCCAGGATCTGAAGCTGCGGATTGGCCCGGACCTTGATCTTGTCGATCGTCTCCAAGAGATCGTCCGTCCCTTCGAGGGCGAAGTAACTCGCCTGGATGGGAATCAGCACGTGGCTGGCCGCCACCAGGGCGTTGACGGTAATGATTCCCAGGGTGGGCGGCGTGTCGATGATGACATAGGCGTAGTCGTCCTGGACCCGTTGCACCTCGTCCTTGAGCCGGTAGTGACTGTCGAGCTCGCCGATGAGCTTGGCTTCGATCTTCGCGAGGGCGATGGTCGACGGGGCGATGAACAGATTGTCGATCTTGGCCGCGGGACGGATGATGTCCGGGATGTGGACGTTGTCTTCCGTGAGGGCGTCGTAGATCGAGGTGCCCAACTCGTGGATGTCGAGGAAGGACATGGAGCTGTTCGCCTGCGGATCGAGGTCCACCAGCAAGGTCTTCATCCCTTTGCTGGCCAGTGCCGCGGCGAGGTTGATGGCGGTCGTCGTCTTCCCGACCCCACCCTTCTGATTGGCGATGGCGATGATCATAGGCGGCGCGCAGTCTAAGCAAAGGCCTGGAACAGGTCAAGGTGAGAAAAAGTGATGTCGGCGCGCCGACATCGCGGGCAAATGACTGATCTACCGATACTTGCGCCGTACCACGAAGCCCGGCACGAGGTCACATCGTCCACTTTCCCAGCTCGTCCGGGCTGATCTCCTCCAGCCATTTCTTGAGCTTCTCCTCGTCGCTGGCGTCGGTGGCAAGATCGACCGCCTGGGCCTTGTCGAGGACGGCGCGCAGGACGAAGATCGGCGACTCGGTGCGCAGCGCCAAGGCGATGGCATCGCTCGGCCGGGCATCGATGGTCAGGTCGGCGTTCTGGTTGCGGACGTGGATTACGGCAAAGAAGGTGCTCTCCCGCAGGTCGGAGATGACGATCTTCTCCACCTTTCCCCCGAGTTGCTCCAGGAACGACCGCAGCAGGTCGTGGGTCATGGGGCGCGGCGGATCGACACCCTCCAGGCGGAGCGCGATGGCGTTCGCCTCGAACACTCCGATCCAGATCGGCAGGAACATCTGGCTCTGGATGTCGCGCAGGATGACGATGGGGACGTTGGACGAGGGGTCCAACATCAGGCCCTTGATCTCGACCTGGAGCTCTTCGTCGGGGGTGCTCATGCCGCTATTGTGGGCGTGCGGCGAAGCCAGGTCAAGGCGAAAGGTGGCGCGGCAAAAACCGAGACGAAAGAGAGGGGCTTCAGCTCGCGGAAACCGCCCTGGGGAGGTCGAGACGAACCCCGCGGAGACCGTAGGCGAAGCTCTCCCCCACCTGGACGCGGGTGACGCCGCCCAGGGCGATTGGCTCGGGGCCGGTCGCGAACTGGATCACGCGGTGGCAGGTGGTGCGCCCCACCTGGGTGCCGGGCTGCTTCCCCCATCCGGTGACGATGACCTCGAGCTCCCTCCCCAGCAGGGAGGCATTGATCTCCCCCTGGATCGTCTCCTGGACCGCAAAGAGGCGTTGCAGGCGCTCCGAGGCCAAGCTGGGATCCACGGCCCCTCCCAGGCGGGGAGCCGCCGTCCCGGGCCGAGGCGAGTAGGCGAAAGCATAGAGCGCCGAGAACCGAATCTCCTCCACCAACTCCACGGTGAGGTCGAATTCCTCATCCGTCTCGCCAGGGAAGCCGACGATCACGTCGGTGGAGAGCGAGAGGTCCGGACGCGCTCGGCGGAGCTGCGACACGAGATCGAGATAGTCGCGCCTCGTGTACCCGCGGCCCATGCGGCGTAAAACTGTGTCGGATCCAGATTGTACGGGCAGATGGAGATAGGGGCAGATGTTGGCGTGCTTCCCCATCTGCTCCACCATTCTGGGAGTGAAGTCCCGCGGATAGGAAGTGACGAAGCGCAGGCGCTCCAGTCCCGGCAGTGCGGCGACCTCGGCCAGCAGATCGGCAAAGTCGAGATCCTCCCGCCCGGGCTCGCGCCAGTGGTTCACCGTTTGCCCCAGCAACTCGATCTCCTGGAAGCCGTAGTCGAGAAGGTGGCGAACCTCGCGCACGATGTCCGCCAACGGCCGGCTGCGCTCGGGACCCCGTGTCTGGGGCACGATGCAGAAGGTACAGACCTTGTTGCACCCCTCGATGATCGTCACCATCCCCTTGTATTCGCCGTGGCGCGACACCGCGTCGAGGTCGTAGGTCCGTTGCTCGGGAAAGCCGGTGGCCACCACGCGTTCGCCGGCGCGCCGGCGAGCCAGCACGTCCTGAAGCTCGCCCACGCGGGCCGGCCCCAGCACGAAGTCGAGGTCCGGGACGCGCGCCAGGGCCCGCTCCCCCTCCTGCTGGGCGACGCAGCCGCAGAGGCCGATGAGAAGCTCCCGGCCATCCCGCTTGAGCTGCCGGTATTCCCCCAACCGTGAGTAGACCTTCTGCTCGGCTTTCTCCCGCACGCTGCAGGAGTTGAGGAGAATGACGTCCGCCTCGCCCGGCTCGCGGGTGGGGAGGATGCCCTGCTGCATGAGTTGGCCGGCCATGCGCTGGCTGTCCAGCTCATTCATCTGGCAGCCCCACGTCTCGATGAAGACTCTGCGGGGGCGGGGGCCGGGCGCCGCCTCCATCAGCCGTGCCCGCCGTTGTCGTTCAGGATCGGCGGCTCGATGGACTGGGGCGGGGGCAGCCCCTTCTTTTTCACCGGCGCCGGCGGCGGCTCCTGGTCCTCACCCTCCCGCAGCCAGCCTGGAAGGGCGTCGGCGCGCCTCCCCTCTTCCAGGAAGGCGGCGAGCTCCTGGCTGGCCGTCTCGGCGTCGGTGCGGGCCTTTTGCAGCCGGTCCGTCACCCGGTCCCATTCCGGCTTGATCTGATTGTCGCGCACGAAGGAGTCGTTCTCGGAGTAGAAGCGCTGCCGCAGCTCGGTGGACCGCTGATCCAGCTTCTTGATCTCGTCGGACGCCGCTCGCCAGCGCAGCCGGATCTCCAGGGCACGGCTGCGCCAGTACTGCTCGTCATGGAGCGGCTGGGCTGCCGCTCCCGATGCTGCGGGTGGAGCGACAGACCCTTTCTTCTTGTCCTTTTCCCTCGGGTCCGCCACCGTGATCTGCCCCTTGGCGGCGTACTGGTGAAGGTTCTTGTCGGTGATGACGATGGTGGCGGGCGTTCCCACCCGGGCCCGGCGCTCGCGTTCGGCCTTGGCGGCTTCGACGAGAGTCTTGGGCGAGCTGCTGTCGTCCACGCCCGGGTCGACCACGACCGGCGCGTCGTCACGGGTGGGATCCTTGAGCGCAGGCAAGTCCGGAGCGGAGGTCGGGGTGGCGGCAGGAGGGGTTTGCGGGGTCTGCTCGGCGCGGACGACCGGCGGCGGCGTGCCGCGGCAACCCGCGACGGCGAGCAAGAGGCTTCCGGTCAGCAGCAACAAGCGCTCTCTAGGCGCGGCCATAACGGTCCTCCAGTCTCACGACGTCGTCGAGCTCGGGGGTGGAGACCTCGATGATGTCGCAGCCATTCGCACCCGCCACCATGCGGTGCCGGGTGCCGGGAGTGATGTGGTAGGAGTCGCCCCCCCGCAGAGCCCGGCGCACCAGGGCGCCATCCTCCTCGACGACCAGCTCGACCTCGCCTTCGGCCATGTAGAGCGTCTCGTCCTTGACCTCATGATACTGGAGCGACAGGGCGTGGCCGGCGTCGACGTGCAGGATCTTCCCCACGTAGCGGTCGGTGTGGGCGAAGATCAGCTCGTAACCCCAGGGCTTGTCGACTCGGCGAATAGGAAAATGCATCCAAACGTCCCCTTATGGCCCTTCAGGAATGGTCCTCAGTCTCGCGCCGGCGATGCAGGAGCTACGGCCGACGACGCACACGCGAAATGGCGGTCGATATGCTCCTGCACCTCCGCCGCCGTGCTGTAACCCATGCAGCTGGCCGCCAGGTCCGCGAGATCGGCCGCGGCCGCCTCGCGCAGCCAGGTCTTGACCTCGGGAATCTGCCGCGGGCTCATCGAGAGCCGCCGCAGGCCCAGGCCGACCAGCAGCATCGCATACCGGGGATCCGCGGCCATCTCGCCGCAGAGGCTGATCTCGATCCCTGATGCCCGGGCGCTGTCGATGACGAAGCGTAGCATGCGCAGAATGGCGGGATGAAGGGGCTGGTAGAGGCTCGCGACGTGCTCGTTGTTGCGATCCACCGCAATCGAGTACTGGATCAGGTCGTTGGTTCCAATCGAGAAGAAGTCGACCTCGCGCGCCAGCAGGTCGGCGATCATGGCGGCGGCGGGCACCTCGATCATGACTCCCAGCCGTACGTCATGACGGAAGGGGACGCCCTCGCGCGTCATGTCCGCCATCACTTCCCCGGCGAAGGCGCGGAAGCGGCGCAGCTCCTCCACCGTGCTCACCATCGGCAGCATCACCCAGAGGTCGCCGTACAGGCCGGCGCGGTAGAGGGCGCGGATCTGGCTGCGGAAGATCTCGGTGCGGGCAAGGGTCAGGCGGATGCCGCGCAGCCCCAGCACCGGGTTCTCCTCCGCCGTCGCCATCATCTCCCGGGCCAGCTTGCGCCCTCCCAGGTCGTAGGTGCGGATGATGGCCGGGTGGGGCGCGGCCAGCTCGATCAGCCGGCGGTAGATCTGGACGTGCTCCTCCTCGGTGGGCAGGCGCGGGCTCTTCTCGATGTAGAGAAACTCGCTGCGGTAGAGGCCGACGCCGGCGGCGCCGAAGAGGGCCACCTCGTCCACCTCCTCCGGCAGGTCGATGTTCGCCATCAGCGCGATCTCGACGCCGTCGCGGGTCACCGCCGCGAGCTCGCGGGTGGCCAGCAGGTCGCGGTCGCGGCGCACGATCTCTGCCTTGCGAGCGCGGTAGAGCTGCAGCGTCTGCGGATCGGGATGGAGGATGACCTTGCCGGTTTCGCCGTCGACGATGATGGGAGCGTCGTCGCACAGCCGGCCCATCACCCCCTCCAGGCCGGCGACCGCCGGGATATTGAGCGAGCGGGCGATGATCGTGGTGTGCGAGGTGCGGCCGCCGCTCTCGATGGCGAAGCCGATGACCCGCTCGCGCCCCAGCCGGACGGCGTCGGAGGGGGTGAGGTCGTCAGCCACGATGACGATGTCGTCCGGCAGTTGGGAAAGGTCGTGGTGGGCGATGCCCTGAAGGCTGCGCAGCAGGTGGCGGCTGACGTCCGTCAGGTCCTCGCTGCGCTCGCGCAGGTAGGTGTCGTCCATGTGGGCGAAGCGGTCGTCGAGCTCTTCGGCGGTCTTGTGCACGGCCCACTCGGCGTTGACGTGGTGGGTGCGGATGCGCTCCTCCACCCGGCCGAGGAAATGACGGTCGGAGAGCAGCAGGACGTGGGCGTCGAAGATCGCCGCGAGGTCGTTGCCAAGATCCTCCTCGGCCCGCGCACGGACTCGCTTGAGCTCGGTCTTGGCGAGCCTCGCCCCCTCGTGCAGGCGGGCGACCTCGATCTCCACCTGCTCTTCGGAGATGTGGAAACGGAACACGTCCGGGCCGCGGGTCTCAATGCACACGGCGCGGCCGATGGCGATGCCCGAGGACACCCCCATGCCTTGAAGGATCAGCATTTCGGCGGCTGGCATCGGCTCTCCCAAGTCAGCTCTCTTCGTCGAATCGGTTGGCGATCAGCTCCGTTACCGCTCGCATGGCGTTCTCTTCGTCCTCGCCGTCACAGCGGATGGTGACCCGGGTTCCCTGGCTGGCGGCCAGCAGCAGGATACCGAGGATGCTCTTGGCGTCAACCTCCTCGCCGTCCTTCTCCACCGTCACCCGGGATTGGAAATCTCCCGCGGTGTGCACCAGCTTGGCCGCCGCTCGCGCGTGCAGGCCGAGCCGGTTGACGATCTCCGTCTGGCGCTCGATCATGCCTTCTTCGTCCCCACCACCACCGGGAGCGCCCCTGTATCCATGCACTTTCCCTTCTGAATGAGATCTCCCGCCAGACAGATGCTCTTCTGCCCCTTGGCCTGCAGGGCGCGGGCAAGATCGGAGACCGTCCCCTCTGCTCCCCCGGCCTGGCAGGCCAGGCGCAGGACCATCGGCAGGTTGACGCCGGTCAGGACCTCGACCTTCCCCGGCTGGTAGAAGGTCATGGCGATGTTGTTGGGCGTCCCGCCGTACATGTCGGTCAGGATCAGGACGCCTTGCCCATGATCGAGCCTCTCCAAGGCGGCGGCGACCTTGGAGCGGGCTTGCTCGAAGCCATCGCTCCAATCGAGGGACAGGGCCTCGAAGCTCGCCAGATGGCCGGAGATGATGTCGGCTGCCGCCAGGAGCTCCCGCGCCAGCCCTCCATGGGTCAATATCAGTCTGCCGATCATTCGCTTCCCTGCGCAGATGGTAACGTGGCTTCTACGTCGCCGATTCCATGGCAGCGGTCATCGGGCCGGTTTATCTCGCCGTTTACCTGGAAATATCGCGGTGGATGACCCGCGCCGGCCAGCCCTGTTGCTCGAGCGCGCACCGTAACCGCTCCGCGATCGCCACCGACCGGTGGTGGCCGCCGGTGCAGCCGATCGCCACCGAGAGGTAGCTCCGGTTCTCGCGTCGATAGCGCGGCAGGAGGTAGGCCAGCAAGTCGGTCAACCGTATCACCAGTTCCTGGAAGTCCGGCTGCCTTTCCAGATACTCCAGCACCTCGGCGTCCTGGCCGGTGCGTTCGCGCAGCCCCGGCACGAAGTGCGGGTTGGGCAGGAAGCGGACGTCGAACAGAAGATCGGTGCCCTTGGGGATACCGTGCTTGAAGCCGAAGGAGACCAGCGAGACCACCATCCCCGGCTCCTCGCCGGGATTGGCGGCGAACTCGCGGTAGACCTGGTTGCGGATCTCGTGGATCGACCACTCGCTGGTGTCGAAAACCCGGTCCGCCCGCGCCCGCAGCTCGGCCAGCATCTCCCGCTCGCGCTGGATGCCTTCGACGACGTGACGGTCCGGCGCCAGGGGGTGAGGCCGGCGGGTCTCGGAAAAGCGCCGCACCAGGACCTCGTCCGAGGCTTCGAGGAAGAGCAGGGTCGGCTCGATCCGCTCGCGGTCGATCTCGGCGAAGAGCCGCGGGAACTCCTCGGCGAAGCCGGGAGCCCGCACGTCGGTGACCACGGCGATGCGGTCGTGCCCGCGCACCAGCTCCAGCGGGTTGTCCAGGAACAGGCGCAACAACGGCAGCGGCAGGTTGTCGACCGTGTAGTAGGAGAGGTCCTCGAAGCACTTGGCGACGATGCTCTTGCCCGAGCCCGAGAGGCCCGTGATGACGGCGAGGCGGGCCTTACCGGAAGGGGGACTTTCGGCTGCGCTCAAGCTGGGCCTCGAGTTTGCGCGCGAACTCCCGGGCGGAATGGTGGCCCTGAAGCTTCAACACGTGATTGCGTGCCGCGATCTCCACCAGGATGCTGATGTTGCGTCCCAAGGCGACCGGCATGCGGATGTAGGGGCAGGGTGTTTCCAGAATATGGTAAAGGGACTCGTCGAGACCCAACCGGTCATAGGCCTGTCCGTCGCGCCAGTGTTCCAACTCGATGACGAGGTCGATGGTCGTCCGCTCGCGTACCGAGGCGAGGCCGAAGAGGTCCTGAACGTTGATGATGCCGATTCCCCTCAGCTCCATATGGTGCCGCAGGGGACCCTCGCTGTAGCCCACCAGCTCGCCGTTGGGGTAGCGCTTGGCCATCACCTTGTCGTCGGCCACCAGACTGTGGCCGCGAGTGATGAGGTCGAGGGCCGACTCGCTCTTCCCCACTCCGCTCTCGCCGATCAGCAGCACGCCGAGACCGTAGATCTCCAGCAACACGCCGTGCAGCGAGGTCGAAGGGACCAGGTGGTCCTCCAGGAAGTAGCTGACTCCCTTGATCACCGTCGAGGACAGGGCCGGCGAGGAGAGCACCGGCAGCTCGCGGCTCTGGCAGAGAGCGAGGAAGCCGGGGAGCGGCTCGATCCCCTTGGTGATGACGAACACCGGCACGGGAAGCGAGGTGATCTGCTGCAGCCGTTGCTCGCGCTCCTCCTCGCCCAGGGTCTTCAGGTACTCGGTCTCGCTCTCGCCGATGATCTGGACGCGGCCGGGCTTGATGTAGGCGTAGTAGCCGGCGAAGGCGAGCCCCGGTTTCTGCACCCGCGGGTGGGTGATGAGGTTGTCCAGGTGCTTTTCGCCGGACAAGACCTTGAGGCGCAAGTAGGCCAGCTCCTCGCCCAGAAGCTCGGCGACGGCCACCGTGCCCGCTGTTTGCTCGGTTCGCTCGGGTACCATCAGCCCCCCTCGTCTTGGAGGAAGTCGTAGACCGCGTCCGCGTCGCCCAGCGTGAGCAGTCGCTCGGCCCGGCGGTCCGCCTTGACCCAGCGCGAGATCGCCGAGAGCACCTGGAGGTGCTCGGAAGGCGACTCGCTGGGCGAGACGATGAGAAAGAAGACCTTGACCGCCTTTCCGTCGACGGCGCCGAAGTCTACTCCCTGCGGCACCAGCCCGATCGCCAGCACTCCCCGCTTCAGCCCGCTGAGCTTGCAGTGCGGGATGGCGATACCGCCGCCGATCCCCGTCGAGCCCAGCTGCTCCCGCTCCAGCAGCTTCTGGTACAGGTCGACGGCATTCGGCGTCAGACCCTGCCCGGCGATGCGCTCCGCGAAGGCGTGCAACACCCCCGCACGGTCCGTCCCGGGGAGGTCGGGAAAGATCAGCTCCGGCCGTGCCAGCGATCCGAGGCGCATCCCCGCCCTCAGAAGATCTGCTTGCGGTCGGTGGACGAGGGGATGCTCAGCTCGTCGCGGTATTTCGCCACCGTCCGGCGGGCGATCTGGATCCCCTCGCGGTTCAGGATTCGCATCAGCTCGCTGTCGGACAGCGGCCGCTTGGGGTCCTCGGACTGGATGAGCTGCTCGATCTTGCGCTTGACGGTCAGCGAGGAGATGTTGTCGCCATACTCCCGGTCGATACCGCTGTGGAAGAAGAACTTCATCGGGAACAGGCCGCGGTGAGTGTGGATGTACTTGTTGGAGACCACCCGGCTGACCGTCGACTCGTGCATGCCGATGTCCTCGGCCACGTCGCGCAGCACCATCGGCCGCAGGTTCTCGATGCCCTTGTCCAGGAACTCGTTCTGCTGGCGAACGATCGACGCCGCCACCTTGTAGATTGTGCGCTGACGCTGATCGAGGCTCTTGATCAGCCATACCGCCGAGCGGATCTTGTCTTTGATGAAGGCCTGCGCCTCGCTCTGCCGCCCCTCGCTGCGCATGGTTTGCAGCATCCGCCGGTAGGCGCGGCTCACCCGCAGCCGGGGGAGACCGTCGTCGTTGAGCTGGATGACGTACTCGTCGCCCACCCGGCGCACGAAGACGTCCGGCTCGATGTAGTGGGGACGGTCGGTGCTGAACCGCCGGCCGGGTTTCGTCTCGAGCGTCTTGATCAGCTCGAGCGCCTCCTCGAGCTCGGCCAGCTCGACGCCCAGCTTCTTGGCCACCGCCGGGAACTGCCGCCGCAGGAAGAGGTCCCAGGCCTCGAAGATCATGCGCCGGGCGAGGTTGTCCTCCGGCACCCCTTGGAGGTCCATTTGCAGCAGCAGGCTCTCCTGGAGGTTGGCGCAGGCGATGCCCGGCGGATCGAGACTGCGGATGAGGGCCAGCGCCGCCAGCACCTCGTCGAGGGTGTAGACGCGATCCTCCTCCACCTGGTCGCTCTGATCGCCCATGGCCCGGATCTCCTCCGGGGTGGCGACGAGGAAACCGTCGGGATCGAGGTTGCCGATGATCAGCTCGGCGATCTCCCGCTGGCGCGGCGCGACCTCGGCCATATGGAGCTGCCAGAGGAGATGATCGTAGAGGTCGGGCTCGCGGGAGAGGCTGTTCTCGATGGGCGGCTCGTCCCGCTCCTCCATCATCGACGAGGTGCCCGAGCCCTCCCAGTAGTCGCCGAAGTAGGCGTCGAGATCGATGTTCTCCATCGACTCGGCGTGGTCCAGGGTCTCGCCGTTGGCCGGCGGCTCCGGGGGCGGCTCCTCGCGCGGCGCCTCTTCCTCGGCGCTCTCCGCTTCCGCCGCCTCTTCGAGGACGGGGTTTTCCACCAGCTCCTGGGTGAGGAGCGTGTCGAGCTCCATACGAGTCATCTGCAGCAGCTTGATCGCCTGCTGCAGAGAAGGCGTCATCACCAGCTTCTGGGACAGCCTCAGGGAAAGTTTTTGCTCTAACGCCATTCAGGAACCAGTCCTACAGAGTGAAGTCTTCTCCGAGATAGATTTTCCGGACCTGCGGATCGGTGGAGAGCTCCAGCGGTGTGCCGGAGCGCAGGATTTCGCCATTGTTGATGATATAGGCCCGATCCGTTATTTTCAATGTTTCCCGCACGTTATGGTCGGTGATGAGGATTCCGATGCCCATCGACTTGAGGTGCCGGACGATACCCTGGATATCGAGCACCGCGATGGGATCGATACCCGCGAACGGCTCGTCCAGGAGGATATACCACGGGTTGATGACCAGCGCGCGGGCGATCTCCACCCGCCGCCGCTCGCCGCCCGAGAGCAGGGAGCCCTTGGTCTTGCGGACCTTGACCAGGCCGAGGTCGGTGATGAGCTGGTCGATGCGCCGCTCCTGCTCGGCGTGCGAGAGATCGAGGGTCTCGAAAATGGCCCGCAGATTGTCCTCCACGGACAGGCGGCGGAACACCGACGGCTCCTGGGGAAGGTAGCTGATGCCGCTGCGAGCCCGCAAATACAT
>DATIOS010000464.1:0-16664 GCA_035472915.1 Thermoanaerobaculia bacterium | reverse complement strand
TCCTGCTGTGGGCAGATCGCCCGGCTCTTCGCAGTGGGGAAGGCGATAGTTCCATGATGGCGGCGATGGCAGCGGCAACGTCCCTGGCGCTGGTCGCCTCTCCCATCTGCTGGTATCACTATCAGCTCCTGCAATTGCCCGGTCTCGCTCTGTTGGCCCGGCGTTGGGCGGATCGCCCGGCGCCCCGTCCCTGGTGGTTGACGCGGCTACTGGGGCTGGCCGCGCTGGCCGCCGGCCTGACGTGGACGCAGGTGACTGGAATTGGCCGCTACATCGACTTCTATGGTTGGACGGACAAGGCTCCAGCCTGGCTCTGGCTGGCGTCCTCGCTCGTGCCAGCCCTCGCGCTCGTCCACTTTGCGCTGCAGGTGCGAGAGATGCGCCAGGCTTCCCCTGTCTGGTAATCCGTACGGTGGCATCGGGACGATCTGACAGAAACCGTCCCCAATCCGCCCGTTACCGCCTGCTGCCACCCGGCATGTGTTCTGCACTCTTCTTGGAGGCGGGTAGGGGAAGATCTTCCTCCAGGAGGCACTACAATGAAAATTCTACGGTGGACCGGCTTGCTGATCGCTCTTGCTGCCGCGGCTGGAGTCACGGGTTGCGGCGTAGAAGTCTATGACTCTCCCGGATATCCGGGACGTCACCATGGTGGCTGGCGAGGTTACGGAGACCGCTCCGGCGACGTCGAGGGCGTCGTGCTGCGGGTCAGCCGCCGCGACCATGTCATCGTCGTGGATCCTGGAGAGGACCGGGACGACGATGAGGATCGCGACGGCCGAGAGGGTCGTCGAGAAATCGCCCTGTTTTACGACGACAGTACGACCGTGGAGTACGAGGGCCGCGACTATCGGCCAGAGGATCTGGAGCGCGGGGACCGCATTCAGGCCAGCGTCGACTGGCGAGGGGATCGCGGGCTCGCCGAGGACATCCAGGTGACCTATGACGCCAGTAGCGGCCGCGGCGGCGAGGCTCCGGATCGGCCGGGCCGGCCGAATCGCGAGGATTCCGGCGGCCAGGACGAGCCGAGCGCCACGGATCTGCAAGGCACCGTGCGCGGCGTCGACCCCGGCGCCCACTCACTGGAGATCGAGCCGGCGAACGGCGACTCCGAGGATTCCGATTCTTCGGATGAACCCTCCGGGATAACCGTCGTCTTCTACGACGCCCAGACGACCGTCCAGTTCCAGGGCCGAACCTACCGGCCCGAGAACCTGGAGCCTGGGGACGTGGTGGCGATCCATATGCGGCGAAGCCGCAGCGGCCGGCTGGTCGCCGAACAGATCCAGGTGATCGGCGACGCCAGACAAGTCAGACCCAGCCGGACCAGCATCGGATCAACTGGACCGGCTCAGACGCCGTCGAGCAGGCAGCCGAGAATCAGCAGCAACCCGGCGAGCACCAGCGACCAGAACCCGAGGTTGCCCATGTTGCTGGGCAGGTGAACCACGCCCAGCCCGGAGAGTAGGCCGATCAGCCAGAGGATGACGGCGATGATGAGTGTCACCTTCTTCGGTGCCTGCGGCCGGAATCCGCCTCGTTTTGCCATGGACATGCTCCTCCCGGGAAGCGCTGGGTCTTGTGAAAGACGGTTTGAACGATGAACGGCGAGGCTATCACGCTTCGCCAGGCCGGCACCTCGCCCGTGCGGTAAAATCCCAGCCAGCATCCATCGGTATCCGGCGGCTTGCCGGAGCGCAATCGTAAGGAGGTACAGCCATGAATCCCCTCATCGTCCTGGCATTCTGGATTTCCTTGGTAACGCCGGGAAACCACCCGGCGCCGGCAAGAAATCAGAACATCGTTCGCGTCTGCTCGGTTGCCACCGGTGGCTGCCAGGACTTCGCTTCCCGCCTCCTCGAACCCGCCGCCACGGGCGGCCAGCGCGTCTTCATCGATCCTGAGACCAGGACCGTCGTCCTTCCCACCAACGCGCAGATCGACGAGCTGTCCGTGACGATCACCGAGTCCACCAAGCGCGGCGAGCATTCGGTCGAGACCCTGCCGGATGGCTCGAAGCGGCTCAGGTCGACCACAGGCTTCTACATCGACCAGACCGCCGTCATCAAAAAGCAGGAGAAGAAGCCATGAAGCGGGCAGCACTGCATTTCACTCTCGGCCTCTCTGCTTTGCTGCTTCTGCTGGCCGCCGGCCCGGCCGATGCCACCACGATCACCATCATGAACGCCAACATCGGGCTCGTGGGCTTCAACGATCCCACCCCGGTGGCCCCGGTGGCGGGAAACGCCGGCACCACCCTGGGCCAGCAGCGCCTGAACGTGTTCTTGGCCGCCGCCGCCTATTGGAGCAACCGGTTGGCCTCCTCCGTTCCGATTACTGTGTCCGCTGAGATGATCCCGCTCTCCTGCACCGCGCAATCCGCCCTTCTGGGCCGAGCGGGTCCCACCAACGCCTATTCCGACTTTCCCAACGTGCCGCGACCCGCCACCTGGTATCCGAGCGCTCTGGCCAACACTCTTGCCGGTTTCGACGTCGATTCGTCGGCAGAAGAAATTGATGCCCAGTTCAGCACCAACCTGGACAACAACCCGGCCTGTTTGGGCGGCATTCATTGGGACTACAGCATTGGCGGCACGGCGCCGGCTCACACCCTGCCGTTCTATCAGACGGTGCTCCATGAGCTCGCCCATGGTCTAGGTTTTATCACTTTCGTGGACCTTACGACCGGTGCCTTGGAACAGGGGCAGGACGACGTCTTCGAGCTTTTCCTGGAGGACCACAGCACCGGCAAGACTTGGGGACAGATGACCAACCTGGAACGAAAGAACTCGGCGAAAGATACAGGCGACCTGCACTGGACGGGACCTCATGTCGTAGCCGCGAGCTCCGTTCTCTCCGCCGGCCGCCATCCGTCCGGGCACGTGCGGATGTATGCCCCCAACCCCCTGGCGCTCGGCTCCTCGGTGGCCCACTGGGATACGGTGTTGACGCCGGACGAGCTCCTCGAGCCTTTCGCCACGCTCAGTCCGAAGGACGAGCTCACAACCCATCTGCTGAACGACATCGGCTGGAGCCTGCAGCCTCCGCCTCCCTGTGTGACAGGGGCCGACACCGCCTGCCTGCAGTCGGGGAGATTCGAGGTCAAGGTGGACTGGGAGACTTCCGCCAATACCGGCGCCGGCCAGGTGATGAGCTTCGGCGGCCCGCGGGCCGAGACCGACGAGTCGGTCTTCTGGTGGTTCTTCAGCCCCACCAACTTCGAGATGGGCGTCAAAGTGCTCGACGCCTGCTCCCTCACCAACACCTTCTGGGTCTTCACCAGCGGCTTGACGGACCAGGGCTGGACGGTTCACGTCCGGGATACGACGACCGGGGCGACCCAGGTCTACTCGAACGCGCTCGGCCACCTGTCCTCGACCTTCGCGGACACTAGCGCCTTCAGCTGTCCCTGAGCAAGGGGACTCTCGGGTGTAGAATGCCTGCATGGCTATTCGGCGATCGAAGAAGTTGCTGAGCATCGGCCTCGGCGGGTTGGCCCTCGTCGCTCCGGCGGCGTGGGCCCAGCCTCCGGCGGGCCACGGTCCGTACTTCCCGGCCGACGCGCCCTGGTATCAGGACATTTCCGCGGCGCCGGTCGATAGCGAATCGGCGGCGGTGATTTCCTGGCTGGCGGGTGTGGGAGGTTGGGGCGGCGGGCACATGCAGATCGATTTCTCGATCGAGGTGCTGGAGGCCGACGCCTCGGCGCCGTTCAAGACGTTCACGCCTACGGGCGATTTCTTCCCCGGCGACTGCGATCAGCAGCCCGTGCCGCTGCCGGCGGGCGGTGTGCTGGAGGGGGAGTCCGGCTACCAGTGCGTCAGCGACGGCGACTGCCATCTGATTGTCGTACACCGCCCCACCAACCGCCTCTATGAGATGTGGCGGGCGAACATCGTCGGCACGCAGTTCGATGGTGGCTGCCTGGCCGTGTGGGACATGACGCTGACCTATCCGCCAACGGGGCGCGGCAACGACTGCACCAGTGCGGACGCCGCCGGTTTTCCCATCGCGCCCCTGCTGTTCAATGCGGACGAAGTGGCGGCGGGGCACATCGACCATGCCATCCGCTTCATCCTGCCCAACAGCCGCATGCGGCGATTGGTCTACGTCCATCCCGCCACGCATTCGACCAACTCCACGAGTGGACCGTCGACGGCTCCGCCCTACGGCGCCCGCCTCCGTCTGCGAGCCAACTATCCGCTCCAGAACCTGCCCAACGAGCCGGCCCGGGTGGTGGCGCGGGCAATGCAGAAGTACGGCATCCTGCTGGCGGACGGCGGCACCATCGCCCTCACCGCCCAGAGCGATCAGCTCACCACCGCCAAGTGGAGCGGGCTGCTCGACTCCCACGACCTCCAGGCGCTCTTGGTCACGGATTTCCAGATGGTGGCTGGTGGCGACCGTATCAACTATGGCGACAACTGCGTACGGACAACCCCTCTGTTCTATGACGGCTTCGAGCTCGGCGGCCTGACCAAGTGGAGTGGTAAGGTGCCGTAGCTGTTTGCGGATAGAATCGGTCCACTTCGTTCGAGAAAGGAGTGGACCGGTGTCCAACGGCGACGCGCAGGGAATCGATGTCAGCCACTATCAGGGGACGGTGAGCTGGCCGCAGGTGAAGGCGGCGGGGATTCAGTTCGCATTTGCCAAGGCCACGGAGGGAGTGACCTTGACCGACCCCGAATTCGCCACCAACTGGGCGGGAATGAAAGCGGCGGGAATCCTGCGTGGCGCCTACCACTTCTTCGAGCCCACCGATGACGCGGGTCAGCAGGCGACGTTCTTCCTGAGCACCGTCCAGCTCGAAAAGGGCGACCTGCCGCCGGTGCTCGACGTCGAGACGGCGGCGGCAACCAGCGCAGCGCTGTGGCAGGGCGTGCAGACCTGGCTCAACCAGGTCGAAGCCGCCACCGGCATGCGCCCCATCCTCTATCTCGATCGCACCTTTGCCGACGAAAACAACGCGCCGGCGAGCCTCGCCGCCTACCCGCTCTGGCTCGCCCAGTACGAGGTCGAGCTGCCGACGCTGCCGACGGTCTGGACCACCTGGCTCCTATGGCAATTCTCCCAATCCGGCACCGTCAACGGCGTCGCCGGATCGGTCGACCTCGACGAGGTCAACGGCCCCATCGCCGGCCTGGCGACGCTTGGCAAGGCGTAGAGGCCCCGTGTTCAAGGCGCGCACACGCAGCAGCTCGCCAACGGCCGGTTGATGGTCTGACCTGCTTGGATCGCACCGCAGGTACCAGTTTCAGAGGTGACCTGACAGGATCCCCCTGTCACCTTGTTGAGTTGCTTTCCTGGGCACGTGCAGGTATTGGATTGCGTGCCATTGAGACAGACTGCGAAAGTCTTCCCGCTGAACAACGTAGTGTCGAGAATCGCGGGGTGACTGGTCGTCGTGTTTTCCTTGCTGTCGAAAACGACGCTGAGCGATGGCGTGGCGGCGACCACGGCGATACCGAAGTTCTTCGCCGGGGTGGTGAGCCAGAGTTTAACGTGATCGGTGACGTCGACTTCCAGATAGTAGTTGGAACCTCCGGCCTTGAGCGTCTTGGTCGCCTTGGGAGTCCCGAGGTTGGCAGGCTTGGTAGTCCAATTCACCGTAGTCCCGTTCCAATCCGCGGCGATGGGAAAGACGTTCACGTCGCCAGCGGGATTCGGCGATGCCGTATTCACCCACAGATGGAGAGTCGCCTTGGAAATCGAGTTGGCAGTTGTGCCCCCAGGCAGGGAAGACAAATCGAATTTGATCAGGGCTATCGACTGGCTGTTGACGTTCAAGGTCTCGGCGGAGCCAAAGTTTTGGGTAGGAGTCGTCGCGGCGACGTAGGTATCAACTATGGTAGTGGTCACGACTGCTTGTGCGGCATTGAGGGAAGGGAAGAGGGCAAGAGAAAGGAACGCGGCAAGTCTGATTTTCTGCGGATGTGAGAGCAGGCTCATAATGGAAGAGGTCTCCAATCGGACTGAGGTTCGTTGTCGGCACAGTTCCGCCGCGACTGGAGAGAGAGAACCCGATCCTCAGCGGATGGTTTAGTTCGGCATCCTGGATGCAGGTAATCGGCGGTGGAAAGTACCGCTATTCCTTGGGATTGACGGCCTATGGCGTCTCGGCCGGCGGAGGAGTCCAGCCGATGAGCTCATAGGGCCGTTGGAACCGCCTTGGTACGGGATCGTATGGCGAGCCCGACGACTCCAAGCCGAGACGTGTGGCAAGCTTAGTACTCTGGACCACAATTACGGTTACGTATCTGTCGTGGCGCATTCACATGCGCCTAACTCGTTGAGCTACCCACGGTCTTCAAGGCTCTCAGCTCAAGGCTTATATGTGAAGCCCGAGTGACGATCTGGCCGACAGGCAAGGGTGGCAAAGCTTGTCTTCCCTCTGTGGTCAGCCGTCTGCTGAAGGACGGAGAAAATCACTCAGCTTAGTGAGCAATCGCTTTCGTCGCGCCGCCGAAACGCTTCCGATGCGCCCCTTGAAGTCCGAGCGAGGAAGGACCACGAGGTAACCAAGCCGAATCAGGGACGCTGCCTTGAGGCCGCTCGTTCGGAAATCGACTTCCGCGGGTCCAATGGTTTCATCGAACCCCGGCATCGCGTGCTGGAGCTGAGAGCTGATTCCACAGACGAGAAAATCTTGAAACGGCGGCATTCTCATCAAAAAAAGGGCCGGCCGCTCTTTGAGGGAGCCATCTCGCTGGGGCAACGAGGCGAGAAGGACATCGCCTTCCTTCATGGGAGAAGGTCGGCGATCGAATACTCGGGTTCAGAGTCCCCGTAGGCTCGCGCCAACGCGCGCTTACTGAGGTCAATCCACCCCGCTCTATCTGTCTCGGGGGGTGCGGGCTCCAGCACGGTGACCATCAACTGGGCACCTTCCGGCAGGTCAAAAGGTTCGTCGAGGCGGATCGTTGCCCCGTCATAGTGAGCCTTGATACTTATACTTGCCATTTCAAAATTCTACCCGCATTAGGGAGCCGAGGGCAAGCAGCTCACGGCGCGCCTTCCGGGCGCCCGCGCAGCAGTCGCCCCAGGATGACCAACAGCACCAGCACCGCTCCAATCAGAGCGCCCCAGAAAATCCTCTTCTCCGTAGCCGCTGCGTCCGGCTCCGCTCCCTGGGCCGGCTCGGGAGCCAGTGCGATTTCGTGCGCGGCCTCGCCCACGAGGCGGGGGACAAGAAGCGCAAGGTCGTAGCGCGGCGGCGCCAGCCCGGGCTGGCCGTATAGGAGCTTCAGGGGCCCTTCCTTCGGGTCGAAGAAACGCAGGCGGTAGGCTGGTAGGAGCAGGTGGGGCGGATCGAGTGGCAGCGGAGCATTGTCTCCTTCCTCGATCAAGAGGTCGAAGTGGATCGTTGCGCTCGACGGCAGCTCCAAGGTCAGTTGCGGTGCTGGCGTCTCCGGATCCGCATGGCGCCAAGCGGCTTGCGCCACCGTCTGTTCCCCGGGCCCCTGCGGCTCGCGGCCTCTCGCGGGGGCTTCGTGGTTTTCGACCAGCCGGACCTCGCGCTCGAAAACCCGCGCGGTTGTGGCGAGAACCAGCCGTGCCGCGGGGAGCGAGGGATAAGGTAGCTGGACTGAATAGCGTGAGAGGGACGGCGAGTCTCCCTTTTTTGCCTGCCGTGCCAGGACGGCAAGGGGGTGCGACAAAGGCTCGTCGAGCCGCTCCAGAATGTAGGGAACCTGGCGGCCTTGGGAGTCGGCAAGGCGCACGTGGGCAAGCCCAGGGCTGCGGGAGAGGACCGCGGCGTCGAGGAGGAGCGCGGTCAAACCCGGTTGGCCGGCTGGTATCGTCCGGTGATAGCGGAACTTTCCCGGATCGACCGGCGCCCCCAGAGCTGGCAGAGGGCTCGCGATGGTTGCCTTCTCCTTGGGCTCGAGAGCCCGGACTTCTCCCCAGCGCGCCGCCGCCGTGCGTGTCCGAGCCACCTGTTCGCGTAGCGCTTCGAGGTCGTATCGGGCAGGCGACGCCTCTCGATCGCCAAAGCGGGCGGTCAGGGACGCGTTGCTGGCGGCTTCGAAGTAGATCCAGGGCAGTGGGGCGAGCTCCGCGGTCACCCCGACGAGTGGCAAGGGCGGATTGTTTCCGTCGTCGACCGTCAGCTCGAGGTCCCGTCCCTGCGGAAGGCTTACGGGGATGCGCAGATCGCTTGCCGCGACACCGTCGCGCACCGCCCGCCGCAGGGTCGCTTCACCTAATCGCACCGGGGCGATCTCAGAATCGCCATCCTTGGCGAGACGTCCCTCGGTCACCGTGGCGGGGCGCAACAGAGGGCCGCCTGGATTCTCAGAGACATCGAGCACCAGCGCCTGCACCGGCAAACCTGCAGCCGGTAGGCGAAGGCGGAAGCGGCTCTTCCCCGGCTCGCTCGGCCGGCGCTCGAAGGAAAGCGAGATTCGAGGCGCCGGAGCGCGATCGACCGGGTCAGCGAGCCGTGCTTCCACCCGTCCAGGCAGCGGCATGCGAGCGCTGGACTCGTCGTTCCAGGTCAAGCGAAAGTAGCGGAAATCGCCGGTTGGCAGATCGACGTCAAGCCGGCGCAGACCCTCCTCCGGTAAATCGAATAGAGTGCCTTCGGGAATGATCAGACTCCAGCGGCTGCGGTCTCCTCCCCCTTCCAACTGAAAGCGCTTGAGGAAGGGCGCCGGCAGGCCCGTGATCCGCAACCGGTCAAAACTTTGAGCGGGCCCAGCAGCCGTTCCCAGATCCACCTCGAAACCGCTCTGTTTCTTGGTCGGAGCGATCGGGAGGAGGCGGCCCGGACGCCACTGCGGCTCGCGCCGAGTTGGAGCCACCAGAAGGTAGGGTACCTCCCTGCCGGCGGCGTCGAAGAGGCGCAGGTCGGCGAGCCCATCGCGAAAAGGCCCCAACTCTCCGGGTTTGCTCCCAGGCTCGTAAACGAGGGGAGCGGCGCCGCCTAGAAGGCCGGCATCGGGCTCCAAGCGGTTGGGACCTGCGACGCCGGGGACGACCGGGCGCTCGAAACGGAAATGCGGCTCCCTGCCGCCAGCGCTCGCAAGGGCCGACGCCGCCAACAGGCCGGCGAAGAGGAGACGCCCCTTCACTGCACCTCCCGCCGGGGAAGAACGTACTTCTGAATCAATACAGCCATAAGCGCCAGGCAGATGCCGAGGCCGGCGAAAGAGCCGACGCGGTAGAGGCCGCCGAGTTGCGCCAGATCATGGACGAATCCTTTGAGCACGGCGACGAGGAGCAGGACGATGCCGGCGATGCGTACCGGCCGGTTCGGCCCGACGATTCCGGCGACGAATAGCGCGATGGCGAACAGCGCCCAGGCGAGGGTGTAGGTGAGGTCCTCAGCCAATGTCGCCTGCCCGGTCAGGAAGCCGAAAGTGAGACTCGCGCCCTTCGAGAAGAAGTCCGCAATCTCGATGTTGACCAGGAGAAAAAGCAGCACCACCGCCGCGCTTGCCGCGAGAGTCGACAGTCGGGGAAGCGGCACGCCTTCCAGGCGGTCGTCGCCGCGCGCCAACAGCCAGGCGGCGAGAAAAAAGGCGACGGCAGGCACGAGGTAGGTATAGAGATACCAGTTCCAGATTGCCAGACTGCCGCGCGGATGGTAGCCGAGGACGGCCGGGTTCACCGCCAGCCGGACAAAGACGGCGGCGATCAGGCCGGCAGTCCACCACAGCAGCCCGCGGTGGGGGATGTGTAGGTAGAGGGCGGCCAGCGCCGCGGCGAGGAGCGCCCAGCCGATAGTGATCCACTCGCGGTCGAGTTGGAGAGGAATGGCCGCCGTCACGCAGGCCAGGGCCGCTCCGGCGACGAGGGCGAGTCTCCCTGTATCGCGCTGCGGGGCCGCATTCTCGGCAACGCCTCGGGGACGATGTCGCTCCATCCGCACCAATTGCGTGAGGAGGATCGCGAGCGCGATGGCCTGGCCTATAGGCAACGCTCCAATCACGCTGGAGTACCCGCCGGCCAGGAGAGCGTGGCGCGCGAGGATGAAGAAGCTGAGGCTCGCGAGAACCGCCGCCAGGTACGGCTGGCGCAGGCGTCGAGCCCGCTCGCCGAGAATGAGTGGGAATACCAGATAGGGGAGATAGAGGGCACCGGCAAAGGCCAACTCGTGCCACCACGGCGCTCCAGCCAAGTGATCGAGCCGCCAGCCGGCGACGGCAGCCGTGGTAAGAACAATCGACAGCGGAGCGTGGCCCGGCTGATCGGCGCGGACCGAGAGGTAGAGGATGGCGACGAGAAACGCCACCTGTGCGGCGACCGTGAGCGCCAACGACGGCGCTCCTGTCACCATCGAAGCGGCGATGACAACGATCTGGCCGAGGTAGAGGCTGGCGATTGCGCCCGAGGCGAGATTCGCTGCCAGCTCTTCCGGTCCCGCTACCCGGCGGGCCAGGCCCATCCAGAGGAGGCCGAGAGCCGACAATCCAAGCGCCGAGACGAGGGCGACCGTAGGCCATGGATCGTCCCGCGCCGTCAACACCCAGGCGAGGAGGATGAGGTCCGACGCGGCGAGCGCCGCGATCCAGAGCGAGGCACGGCGCAGCCAGAGCGAGGCGACGCCAGCCGCCAGATCGAGGACGAGGAGGACGCCGAGGAACGGCCACGGGGGGATCGAAAGCCGAGGCTGTGCGGCGACGACGAAGAGGAAGGCGTGTCCTACGAGGGCGAGGTAGTGCCCGCCGCCGAGCCCGTCCGCGCTTGCTGCCTGCTCGCCCTCCCGCCGGCGCATCCAGAGATTGCCGGCAAGGCCGAGCACGGCGAAGCCGGCGACCAGGAACAGAGCCGGTACGAGGCTCGCGGTGAGCGGCACCGTCGCCCACCAGACGCCGATCAACACCCAGGAAAGGAGAGTCCCGGCGAGCGCGAGGAGCGGCCTGCGCAAAGTCCCGGCTTCGAGGAAAAGGCCGGCGTTCAGGATCACCAGGAGAAGCGCCAGCCCCCACAGCGCCGCCTGGGCAAGCGTGCCGGCGGCGAGGAAGAAGAGCAGGCCGAGCGAGAGTAGGAGGAGGAACGCGCCGCTCCCCGCCGGCGGCAGTCTCCGGCCGAGTCGCCGGGCAAGGATCGGCACGCCGAGATAGAAAAGGCCGAAGACCGCGTAAATGGAAATCCCCGCGATCAGCCGCTCGGGCGAAAGCGACTGCGCGGACCAGACCGCCTCGGCGGCAATGGCGAAAAACGCGGCGATCGAGAACAGGAGACCATCCTCGTAGAGCAGCGCGAAACCGGCCGCCGCCGCGAGAAGAGCGAAAAGGACCGCGAACGGCAGCCCCGGAGCAGCGGCCGCCGGTTCCAGATAGAGGAGCACCGGGAAGCTCACAAGGAGGAGCGGCCCGGCGAGCGTGCCGAGGCGGCCCTCCTCGCCGAGGGGCCGCTTCAGGCGGTTCGCGAGCCAGGGAACTGAGAGATTGAAGAGCACGAAGAGGGCGACGAAACCGAGGATCGCCGGCCAGGCCGCCGCATTGGCGGGATAGGAGAGCGCGAACCAAAGGAGAAAGACGAGGACGGTCGTCCCGGCGGCGAAGGAATGGAGCGCGCGTGGTCCGCGAAACATCGCAACCGCGGCGAGCCCGGCCTGAAGCACGAAGAGGAAGCCGAAGAGGAGGCCATAGCGCGCGCCGTACGCCGGGACGGCGGCGAGATAGATCCCGAAAACGAGCGGCAGGAAGGCTCCCACCAACGCCGTCCTGGCGAAGAGATTCTTTCCCTCCTTGTCCTTCGCGTCCGTCGAGCTCCGCGCCAAAGCCGGAGCGAGAATGCCGAGGATTGGAAAGACGAGGAAGATCCCCAGTGCCAGAGGCAGCTTCGAGGCATCGAGGAACCTGAAGACCCACCCCCACTCGTAGAGCGTGGTAAAGCCGAGCGAAAGGATCGAGAGCACCGGCCAGGATTTGCGAAGCGCCACCCAGGCGAGGCCCGCGTTCAATAGCAGCAGGTAGCCGAAGAGACCGATTGGATGGTCCTCGCCGGTCGATAGGAGGGCCGGAGTGGCGAAGCCGCCGACGAGGCCGAGGAGGGCGATGAACAGAGCGTCGTGGCGGATCGCGAGCAACACCGCCACCGCGGTTACCATGACGAGAAGAACGAAAGTGGGCGTCGCTCCGAGCAGGTGCCACAGCGTGTGCGCCGCGAAGAAGGTGGAGAAGAGGGCGACGATGCCCGCTGCTCCCAGAGCATTGGCGGTGATGGCGTAGCGGCGCGCCAGACGGTGCTCGCAGAGTCCCAGGAGACCGGCGCCCATCACCAGGCCCATGGCCATGCGAATCGGCGGCTTCAGCCAGCCATGGTCCACGGAGTAGCGGAGGAACATGATGGCCGTCAGGGCGAAGAGGATCCCGGCGATCCAGGAGAACAGCTTGACCCCCACCAGGCTCTCCCAATCGAAGGGCGGGCGCGGTGGTTTCGGCGGCGGCGCCAGGCGAGTGGGCCGGGGAGGGACGGGCGGCACCGGCGGGGGCACCGGCCGAGCAGCCTGCGGTTGAGCCTCCAAAGGCGGCGGTGGCGATGGCAGCGGCGGCGGCGTGGGCGTGTGAGCCGCTGCCTGGACCGGAGTCGGGGGCGGCTCGGACAGGAGCGGCGGCGGAGAGGAAACTGGAGTCGCCACGAACGGTGCGGGCGCTGGAGCCTGAGCGGTCCCGCTGGCGATGGGTTGGTCAGGCTCGGTTTGAGCGCGGACCTTCTCGAGAACGGCGATCCGCCGGAGTAGATCGGAATAGCCGTTCTTCTGGGCTTGGAGCAGCTCCTCCAGATCCTTCACCCGGCGGCTGATCACCCAGGCATAGCCGATCAGGATGCAGATGACCAGGAAGCCAAGGCCTGCCACCGTAACGCTCCTTCTCTCCGCGCGGACAGTCGCACGGGTTTCGGTGGGTAAGTGAGCCGAGCCTACCATGGGCCTCGACCGCGAGCTTTCGGTCGAGACTCGGAAGGCGACCTCAATGGGTCCTCTGAGAAGGCGAAGCCCATGCCACCCTCGACCGAAACCTATCTTCTTGCAGGGCTTGAGCTTGGGCGCAGACTTCAACTTCGACGAAGGCCGCCAGGTACATCGGCTGTACAGCGGAGGGCACGGGATGTGAGACGCCCCACGGGGTTCCCCGTCGGGCGTCTTACAATGGCAGCCGACGGATCAAAATAGAAAAGGCTCGGTCCCCAATGGGGAGGACCGCTCCCGAGTAGGGAAGGTTCGCTCCCAAGCTGGAAAGGTTCGCTCCCATGAGGAAAAGGCTCGTTCCCGGGCGGGAAAGGTTCGCTCCCAAAAGGAAAAGGTTCGTTCCCGAAAGGAAAAGGTTCGTTCCTTTCTAGCCCGGGAAGCTTCCCGAGCGACAAAGGTACGCTCCCAAAAGGAAAAGGAGCGTTCCTTTGTGGTCCGGGAGGCTTCCCGACGGCCCCGGGAGCTTCCCGAGAAGAAAAGGCTCGTTCCTTTTTGGTCCGGGAAGCTTCCCGACGGCTCCGGGAAGGATACACGGTCCCCCTCGGTCGTTGACATTGCTTGGTCCTCTGTTGTCTCCTCTGCGGACAGCTTAGCAGTTCAGCCAGCGCGCACCGAAGCTCTTTCGGCCGATCCTCGCTTGCCCCGGGTGAGGAGGGTCTGCGTGGCTGTGCTGCGGACTGCCATTCATGGAAGGAGAGGGCAATGAAGACTGTGAGCTCGAAGGCATGGCTGTTGAGGGTGTGCCTGGGCCTGGCGGCCGGAGCGCTGTTGATCGCACCGGGGGCGCGCGCCCAGGAAAAGCCGCTGACGGAGAAGATCCAGCCGTGGGTGATCGAGAACACCCGCGCCGGCGCGCAGGCGGAGTTCTTTGTCGTGCTGGGGAAGGAGGCGAACCTCGCGGACGCCGCGAAGCTCAAGAGCAAGGTCGCCAAAGGGACGTTCGTCTATCGGACGCTTTTCAAGGCCGCGCAGGACGCCCAGAAACCGATCCGGGCCCTGCTGGACGCCCGCGGTGTGGAATACCGCTCCTTCTACCTGGTCAACGTGATCCTGGTGAAGGGCGACCGCAACCTGGCGCAGATCCTGGCCGCGCGGCCCGATGTGAAGCGGATCGACGGCAACCCCGAAATGCGCCAGGCTCTGCCCGAGCCGCAGGCGCCGGAGGCCATGGAATACAACCCGGAATGGTCCGGCGTGATCGATCTCAAGACCGGCAAGGCCATCGCATCCGTCGAGCCGGGCATCAGCTACGTTCGCGCACCGCAGATCTGGAACCTGGGCTACACCGGGCAGGGCGTCGTCGTCGCCGGCGCTGATACGGGCTACCGCTGGACCCATGCAGCGATCAAGAACGCCTACCGCGGCTGGAACGGCACCACAGCCAGCCACGACTACAACTGGCACGACTCCATTCACGCCGGAACCGGCCCCTGCGGCTTCAACTCTCCCCAACCGTGCGACGACCAGGGCCACGGCACCCATACCATGGGCACCATTGTCGGCCTCGACGGCGCCAACCAGATCGGCATGGCGCCGGGCGCGAAGTGGATCGGCTGCCGCAACATGAACCAGGGCGCCGGCACGCCCGCCAGCTATATCGAGTGCATGGAGTTCTTCCTGGCGCCTTACCCGGTGGGCGGCACCACCAGCCAGGGCGATCCGAGCAAGGCCCCGAACGTGACGAGCAACTCCTGGACCTGCCCGGCGAGCGAGGGTTGCACGACGCCGAACGTCTTGCTGACCGCGGTCGCCAACACACGTGCGGCCGGGATCGTGATGGTGGTCGCGGCCGGCAACTCGGGGTCGGGATGCTCGACGGTGAGCGATCCTCCGAGCTTCTATGACCCATCGGTCACCGTGGGAGCGCTCAATACCGGCGCCGACACCATCGCCAGCTTCAGCAGCCGCGGCCCGGTGACGGTCGATGGCAGCAACCGCATCAAGCCGGACATCGCGGCCCCCGGCACCAGCACAAGGTCGTCCTACAACACCAGCGACACGGCATACACCTCGCTCTCGGGCACCTCGATGGCCACGCCGCACGTGGTGGGCGGCGTAGCGCTGCTCCTCTCGGCGTTCCCCTCTCTCGCCGGCAACGTCGACGCGATCGAGAGCCGCCTCACCTCCTCCGCGCATCACATTACGTTGACGGCCACCACCTGCAGCAGCGCGGCCGGAGCCGTCCCGAACAACGTCTTCGGCTTCGGCCGCCTCGACGTCGGATGCGGGGTGCCGGCGAAGGTCTCCGGCTCGACGGCCGTCTGCTCCGGCAGCCCGGCCACCCTCACGGCCGATCTCGTGGGGAGCGGACCGTGGACGCTCACCTGGTCGGACGGCTTCGTGCAGAGCGGCGTCAGCGCCACTCCGGCGACGCGCTCCGTTTCGCCCACCACGGACACCACCTACTCGCTCACCAGCGTCTCCAGCACGGGCTGCAATCAGCCCGGCGCCGGCAGCGCGACGGTGAGCATCGCTCCGCCGCTTTCGAACGTCACCATCGCCGTCGCGGGGTCTACGACGATCGGCAGCCCGTGCCTGGGCGGCACGGCGACGGTGACGGACACGGGTGGCGGCACCGCCAGCCATCAATGGGGCTTCCGTACCGTTTCGGGCGGCGCGATCACCAACATCACCGGCCAGACGGGTTCGAGCTACGTGCTCAACTGCGCCAGCTTCCCGGCCGCCGGCAGCTACTTCCTGGTGGAGAGGACGACGCCCGGTTGCGGCTCGGCCTTGATCTCGAACGAGGTCCCGGTCACCGTGACCAGCGTGGGCTCGAACCCAGTGACCGTGACCTTCTCCTCGGTGGCGGCGCAGGACGGCCGGATCTGGGAGAACGGCGAAAACGGCAATGCCGGCGGGGGAGGCAACTCGACCGACAATACGACCGCGTCGCTGCGGGTGGGAGACACCAACGCCAACGAGCAATATAAAACGATCGTCTCCTTCGACACGTCCTCCATTCCGGACACGGCGACGATCACCTCGGCGACCCTGCGCCTGGTGCGAGGCACCTCCTCGGGCACCAATCCCTTCACCACCTTCGGCTCCTGCCTGGTGGACATCGTCACCGGCGGCTTCGGCGGCTCGACCGCCTTCGCGATCTCCGACTGGCAGGCCGCGGCCACGGCGACCGGCGTCGCGACGATGTCGAATCCCACCGCCAACGGTTCGGCCTCGACCGGCACCCTGAACGCCGCCGGCCTCGCGGCGATCAACAAGACCGGCACCACCCAGCTGCGGCTCAGCTTCACGCTCGACGACAACAACAACCTCGCCTACGACTACATCGGCTTCTTCTCCGGCGAGAACGCGACCGCGTCCAACCGGCCGCAGCTTACGGTGACGTATACGCCCTGAGCTGTAGAAAGGGTTTTCGGAGGTGCCGGCCCGGCCGGCCGGCACCGCGGCGGCCGCCGCGAGGCGGCCCGTGTTGCACTTCCGCTTGACGCGACGGCACGCTTCCGAGTAATGTTGAATAAAATACCTGGAGCAAGGAGACCAGAATGACAAAGCCAGCTCTTCCCTGCGTGGTCGCTGGATGCCTGTTTCTCTCTGCTGCGACGATGGCGCTCGGTTGGGGACCGGGCGGGCACATGATGGTCGCCTCCATCGCCTTCAAACGCCTGAACCCCACGGCCAAAGCCCATGTGAAGGAACTCCTGGCAATTCCGATCAACCCCTGTGATGTCACCAAGCAAAGCCCCGACTTTGTCAACGCTGCTCACTGGGCCGATGACGT
>DATIOS010000463.1:0-5954 GCA_035472915.1 Thermoanaerobaculia bacterium | reverse complement strand
AGAACGGCGACCCCGCGGTCGACCACCTGCCGCTCAAAGAGACCCGGGCCGACGTCCACATCGCAGGAGTGATCGCGGACGTCGTTGTCACTCAGGTCTATCGCAACGAGGGGAGCCGTCCGCTCAATGCGAAGTACGTCTTCCCTGCCTCCACGCGGGCCGCGGTGCACGGCATGACGATGCAGGTGGGCGATCAGCGCATCCGCGCGACGATCCGCGAAAAGCAGGCCGCGAAGCAAGAGTTCGAGGCGGCCAAGGCGGCGGGGAAGAGCGCGGCGCTGCTGGAGCAGCAGCGGCCGAACGTCTTCACCATGAACGTCGCCAACGTCCTGCCGCAGGACGAGATCCGCGTCGAGCTCCACTACAGCGAGCTCCTCGTGCCGACCGACGGCACTTACGAGTTCGTCTATCCCACCGTCGTCGGGCCGCGCTATTCGAAAGCACCGGAAGCGGCGGCGGAGTCCAGCGGTTGGGTGAAGAGCCCCTATTTGCACCAGGGTGAAGAACCGACCTACCGATTCGAGATCGCGACGACGATCGCCGCCGGCATGCCGATCGACGAGGTGATCAGCCCCTCTCACCAGACGCGGATCGACTGGCAGGACCGCAACACGGCGCGGGTCCAACTCGACCCGGCTGAGACGAGCGGCGGCAACCGCGACTACATCCTGCACTACCGTCTGGCGGGAAAGCAGGTGCAGACCGGCCTTCTGCTGTACCCGGGCCAGCCGGGCCAGGACGAGAATTTCTTCCTCTTGATGGTGCAGCCGCCGCACCGGGTGGAGACCCAGCAGATTCCGCCGCGCGAGTACGTCTTCGTGCTCGACGTCTCCGGCTCCATGCGCGGTTTTCCGCTCGATACGGCCAAGGTGCTGATCGGCGAGCTGATCGGCGGTCTGCGGCCCAGCGACCGCTTCAACGTGCTCCTGTTCTCGGGCGCCTCGCGGCTGCTCGCGCCGCAGTCGCTCCCCGCCACGGCGGAGAACGTCCGCCAGATGATCGCGGCCATCGAGCAGGAGATAGGAGGCGGCGAGACGGAGCTCGGAGCCGCCCTCGACCACGTGATCGCTCTGCCGGAGACGGCCGGGGTCTCGCGCACGACGATCGTGATCACCGACGGCTTCGTGGAAGCGGAGGCCGGCATCTTCGAGCAGATCCGGAGCCATCTCAACCGCTCCAATCTGTTCGCCTTCGGCATCGGCAGCTCCGTCAACCGCCACCTCATCGAGGGCATGGCGCGCGCCGGGCAGGGAGAGCCTTTCGTCGTCACCGGGCCCGCGGAGGCAAAGCCTGCCGCGAAGCGCTTCCAGGAGTATGTGCGGTCGCCGGTGCTGACGCACGTGGCGGTCGAGACCCCGGGTTTCCAGACCTACGATGTCGAGCCAACCGCGATCCCCGACCTGTTTGCGCAACGTCCATTGGTGATCTTCGGCAAGTGGCGCGGCAAGCCGTCCGGCACCATCCACGTCACCGGCCTGGGTGGCGAGGGAAAGTATGAAACGGTTTTCGACGTGACCGCGGCGGCGCCCTCCCCCAGCAACCAGGCTCTGCGCTACCTGTGGGCGCGGTCGCGGGTGGCGCGCCTGACGGACGACCGGGCGGATACCCGGGGCGACGACGGCGAGGCGAGCCGCCAGGCGATCACCGGCCTCGGCCTGAAGTACGAGCTGCTGACGGCGTTCACCTCCTTCATCGCGGTGCACGAGCGGGTGCGGAACAAGGAGGGCTCGGCGGAAGCGGTCGACCAGCCGCTACCCCTGCCGCAGGGTGTTGAGAACTCCGCCGTTCCCGAGCCGGAGCTGGCGCTGCTGGCGGCCCTGGTGCTCCTGCTCTACGGCCTGACGGTCGCCGGGAGGACCTGGCTGCGGCGGGCGAGCCTGTTATGAGCCAAGGCGGAGACGGCCGGCGGCCTTCCTGGACATGGCACTCCTGGCCATGGTTTTCCTGGATGACCGCGCTGCTCGCCGCGTACGGTTTGAAGCTGGCCTACAGTCGAGCCTCGGCCGGAGATCTCGCGTGGATCCTGGCGCCGACGGCCCGCGCTGTGGGCTGGCTGCGCGGCGAAACGCTGACGTTCATCCCCGGCGGCCCCGGCGCCGGCTGGGTGGCGCCTGAAGGTTCGTACGTCATCGCTCCGGCCTGCGCGGGGGTGAACTTCATGATCCTCGTGCTGACCGTCTCCGTGCTTGGCTTCTCGCACCGGCTGCGCACGCCATGGGCGCGGCTCGCCTGGTGGCTATCCTCGCTCGTCGGAGCCTACGTCTTCACGCTCGTCGTCAACACCCTGCGCATCCTGGCCGCGGTGGAGCTCTACCGCCGCGGCTCCATCGCCGGGCTCGATCCCGGCCAGCTTCACCGGCTTCTCGGTACCGTGCTCTACCTGGGCGCTCTGTGGGGTCTCTACTCGGGGCTCAACCGGGTCACCCCGGGGTGCCGCGAAGACGGCTCCAGTTTCGCCGCCGGCGTCCTGATCATCGGCACCTATCTTGGCATGACCGTGGTGGTGCCGCTCCTGAACGGCCATCCGGGCGGCCATTTCGCCGAGCATGCCATGATGGTGTCGCTGATCGCGACGCTGTTCCTGGCGGGCCGTTTTGCGATCGTTGACTGGCATCGGAACGGGCGGGAGAAGAGCTAGATGGACAGACCGACGATCCTGGTGGTCGAGGACGAGCCGGCCATCGCCGACACCATCCAGTACGCCCTCGAGTCGGAAGGGTTCCGCTGCCACCGTCTGGAGATGGGCGCGGGAGTGATCGAAGTGCTCGACCACCAGTCGGTGGCGCTGGTGGTGCTCGACATCGGCCTGCCGGACCTGAGCGGCATCGAAGTCTGCCGGCGGATCCGGCAGCGGCACGACGTACCGATCATTTTTCTTACCGCCCGCGCCGGCGAGGTGGACCGCGTCGTCGGCCTGGAGCTCGGGGCCGACGACTACGTGGTCAAACCGTTCAGCCCGCGAGAGCTCGCGGCCCGCGTCAAGGCGGTGCTGCGGCGCGCCCGGAGCCCCTCCGGCCGGCCCCCAGGCGAGGCCTTCACGCTCGACGAGGAGCGCCTCCAGATCACCTATTTCGGCAAGCCCCTCGACCTCTCGCGCTACGAGTATCGGTTGCTCGCCGTCCTGCTCAAGCGGCCGGGGCGCGTCTACAGCCGCGAGCAGCTCCTGGAGCTCGTTTGGGACGAGCCCGAGGCCAGCCTGGACCGGACGGTCGACGCGCACGTCAAGAATCTCCGGGCGAAGCTGCGCGACGTCCGTCCCGACGTCGATCCGATCGCCACCCATCGCGGCACCGGCTACTCGCTGAAGGAAGGACTATGAGGAAGGACATTGAGGAAGGACAGTAGGGAACGATCATGAAGCTCGGCCTCAGGATCTTCCTCTTCTATCTCGCCATTTTCGCGGTCTGCCTCTACTTCACCACCGATTGGATCTGGACCACGCTGCGCACCCGCTACCTGGAGAGCGTGGAGGAACCGCTCGTCGACTCCGCCAACCTCCTCGCCAGCCTGGCGGAACGGGAGATGGCGCGGCCGGACTTCACCTTTTCCGACCTCGAAGCCACCCTGGCTCGCGCCCATTCGCGGCAGCTCTCTGCCCGCATCTACGATCTCGACAAGACGGAAGTGGATCAGGAGATCTACATCACCGACGCGACAGGTCGGGTCGTGCTCGATACGCGGACTCCCTCGGCGGTGGGCGCGGACTATAGCCGGTTCCACAACGTGAAGCGCACTTTGGAGGGGAAATACGGCGCCCGCGCCACGCAGAGTGACCCTGACGATCCGTTCTCGACCGAGCTGCACATTGGCGCGCCGATCTACCGCAACGGCCGCGTGGACGGCGTGCTGACCGTCGTCGAGCCGACCGCCAGCATCGAAGCCTTCCTGGAGCTCGCCCGGCCGGCGTTCGTCCGCGCCGGGCTCCTCACCATCGGCGTCGCGGCTCTGCTCAGCCTCGCTCTCTCCTACCTGTTGACCCGCCCCATCGATCGCCTGGCGCGCTACGCGGACGGCATCCGTCTGGGGAAGCGGCCGCCTTTCCCCAAGCTCGGGCGCACCGAGATCGCCGACCTCGGCCTGGCTCTGCGCCGCATGCAGGAGGCGCTGGAGGGGCGGCAGTACGCGGAGGAGTACGTCCAGACGCTCACCCATGAATTGAAGAGTCCGCTGTCTGCGATCCGCGGCGCGGCGGAGCTGATGCAGGAAGGGATGCCGCCCCAGCAGCAGGCGCGTTTCACCGCCAATATCCGCCAGGAGGCCGAGCGGATCGCGCGCATCGTGGACCGGATGCTGGAGCTGGCGAAGCTCGAGAATCGCCGCGAGAAGCCGGAGATGGAGCTGGTGGAACTGGACGCCGTGGTGCGCACCGTGGCCGAGAGCGCTGAGCCACTGCTGGCCGGCAAGGACCTGAGATTGGAGGTCGCCGCCGCCGACCGGCTTTCCGTCAGCGGCAACGCCTTCCTCCTGCACCAGGCGCTGGAGAACCTCGTCCAGAACGCCATCGAGTTCAGCCCCCAGGGCGGGACGGTGAGAGTGGCGGTGGTCCCGGAGCGAGACCGGGTGACGATCTCGGTCACCGACGAAGGCCCGGGAATCCCCGCCTACGCGCTGGACCGGATCTTCGAGCGCTTCTACTCGCTGGGCCGCCCCGACAGCGGCCGCAAGAGCACGGGACTGGGGCTGAACCTGGTGCGGGAAGTGGCGACTTCGCACGGCGGAACCATCCGCGTCGCCAACCGTCCCGAGGGGGGAGCGATTGCCGAGCTGACCCTGCCGCGAGGGTGAGCTCGGTGCTCTGCTATCGTGCTATCATGGCAGCATGGCTCAACTACTGGTACGACACTTGGACGACGACGTGAAAAGCAAGATCCAACGTCGCGCACGCCGTCATGGCCGCAGCACGGAAGAAGAAGTCCGAGAGATTCTCCGTAATGCGGTCAGAGACGAGGGAAGCGCCCGGACACCGCTCGGGTCACGACTCGCTGCCCGCTTCGCCGGTATGGGTCTTACGCAGGACATTCCCGAGCTGCGCGGTGAACAAGCTCGTCCAGCCGACCTCGAATCGTGATTGTGCTGGATACCAACGTGGTCTCGGCCCTGATGCGAAAAGAGCCCGATCCGCTCGCGGTGTCGTGGCTTGACGGCCTGCCACCCGAATCGATCTGGACGACTTCGATTACTGTCTTCGAGATCCGTCTTGGCCTTGAGATCCTTGAAGCAGGCCGGCGTCGGCGTCAATTGGAAGAATCCTTCGCGAAGGCCCTTGAAGAGGACTTTGAAGGCCGAGTTCTGCCTTTTGATCAGATCGCAGCACAAGCCGCTGGCCGCATCGCCGCCGAGCGCCGCCGCGCCGGTCGTACTGTCGAGATTCGCGATATCCAGATCGCCGGCATCGTCAATATCCGCAAGGCGACCCTCGCGACCCGTAACCTTCGACACTTTGAGGACTGCGGCTTGGTGCTCGTCGACCCCTGGTCGCCTTGAAGAGGTGCGCGACAGGATCAGCGCTGCGCCACCGCACGCCTCACATTACCTCGACGAGCTCCGCGACTACCTGTAGCTGGCCTTCATCCGAATCGGTCAGGACAATCGGCGAAAACTCCGGATTGACAGGCGCCAGAATGATCCGCGTGTGTTGCCACGAGTCGCTGGACTGGGTCTTCTCGCTCTCATACCGCTTGACGGTGTAGCGCTCTCCGCTCTCAGGATCGGTGGCGTCGCGGAGTTGAACGAGAACGGTCTTTCCTTGGCGACTTCCGGCGACGGGCGCGACGAAGAGGCAGTAGGCGCCGTCGGGGATCGCGGGCTCCATCGACTTACCGACGACCTGGGCGACGAACATGCCGGGGCGCAGGCGGCGCTTGGTCTCGACCGCCACCCACTCGAACCCGTCGTCCTCAACGTGCTGCGGATCGCCGAAGGCGCCGGCAGCGGCCTTGAGGGGGACGAGGGGC
>DATIOS010000462.1:0-9985 GCA_035472915.1 Thermoanaerobaculia bacterium | reverse complement strand
AGGGAGCGGGTTGGGTTTTCGCGAGTGTCCGCAGGCCGGAGAGTCGATCAACCATCACGAGAGAGGTACAGCGATGGAGCGTAATGCGGAATCCCTTGGCGACCTGATTGCTCCCCTGTCTATCGAGGACTTCTTCGCGAGCTGTTGGGAGAAGACTTTCTTGCATCTGCAGAACGAGCCCGGCCGGTGGTCCGAATATTTTTCCTCACGCGACATCGACAGTTGGTTGGCTTCGGTGCGGTCAGGATTGCCAGACAGCATCATGATCACGGCCCCTGAGGGCGCCGAGGCGCGAACCGATCGATATCGTCCCCAGGAAATCAGCGTGGAGACCGCCTACGCAGCCCTTGCGAGAGGCTGCTCGCTGGTCTTGAATCACATGGAAGACTGGCCTCCCTTCCTGGGTCTCGTCAAGGCCCTGGGCAGGGAGCTCCATGCCGATATCGGCGTGAATGCCTATCTGACTCCCAAGGGCGCCAGGACGTTTCCGATCCATACCGACGAGCACGACACTCTCATCCTTCACCTGGAAGGCGAGAAGATCTGGCGTCTCCACGAATTCTCCGTGCTGCAGCTCCCCATTCCGCAAAAAAAGAACCTCAAGTTTTCGCAGGAATGGTACGGCCGCACCCAGACGCCGCAGCTCGCCGAAATTCGCCTCAAGCCCGGCGACGTGTTGTACATCCCGAGGGGAATGCCGCACTATGCCGTCGCTCAGGACAGCGCGTGCCTTCACCTGACGATCAGCATCACCCCGTTGTACTGGATGGATTTCCTGAAGATCGCCGCCGAGCACGCCGCGATCCATTCCCAGGCCGTACGGAGAGCGCTTCCCCCGGGCTTCGTCGACAGCGAAGAGATTTGCGAGCGTATGCGGCAAACCTTCCAGGAGGTTATGAAGACGTTTCAAGAGGTGACCTCTTTCGACGAAGTGCTCGCCGCGGTCAAGCGCAACCGTGTGGCGTTCCAGAGCTATCCGTCGGATGGCCACTTCGCCAATCTCTTGGCGCCCGGAGAGCTCACCATCGATTCCGAGGTCGAGCGACGGCGGGACATCCTCTGCGTCGTCGACGAGGTTTTCGATCATGATCGGAACACGAAAATGGCCATCTGGTTCGCCCGCCAACAGGTTACCGGCCCGCTGCACCTGCGAGGAGCCCTGGAGTTCATCCGCGACCATGCCAGGTTCCAGGTGTCCGAGATTCCCGGGCTCGACGAGAAGGGCCAGTTGACCCTGACGCGCCGCCTGATCACGGAAGGGCTGTTGCGACGCGTCCCGGCATCAAAGCTCGTCGAGGTCCCCGAGCCGGCGGTGCCCTGAACCCTTCGCAGGCAGCTCGGCGAACGCTGCGAGAGCTGGTGAGAGAAGGTTGCCGAGAGCCTCCACCGGGTCCTCGGCCAACTCCGCCATCTCCTCCCCGAGCCAGGAGAGGTCCTCCTCACTGGCGGCGCGCACCTCGCGCAGAGTCAGCGTCAGGAGACGGCTGACGTAGACCTCTTCCGCGTTGCTGAGCCCCAGCCGCGACGCGGTCATGTGGAGTTGGCTGCCCCCGATGCGCGCTCGGGTCACGCGATCGGCGGTTCCGGTCGCGGCCGAGAGCCTGCTGGCCCCCACGACGAGGAAGTCCGAGGGCCCGGCGAAGGACTTGCTCCCGGCGCGCAAGGAGCTCACCTCGGCGACGCTCTCGTGGAAGATCTGGAGGAAGAGATCTTGTTGGGACCGAGCGACCTGATCGCCCCTTTCCACGACTTTCGGCAGCATTTCACCCCACGAGTCCACCCCATACCTGAGCAGATCGAACAACTCAGTCTCATCGGCCGCGAAACCGAGAGCCTGCTGGAGCAACAGGCGAAAAGCATAGGCGAGTTGGGCGGAGCGCGGCATGTCCCCATGATCTGCAAGGAACTCGACGGCCGCCACGCTCGACAGAGTGAAGAAATCGAGCGAGACCCGAAAAAGGCTCAGCCCCCCGTAGCGCTGGATCTCGGGGCGGAAGAGCATCACCCGGAACGAATTGTCCGGATAGACCGCATCGTCGATCTCGTGCCGATCGGCCGCCAGGATGGACTCGTTTCGTCTGCGAATCGCCTCTTCTTCCAGCGGCTTGGTCGAAGGGGTCCGGTCGAGGAAGTCTCGGGCGAATCGTTGAGCCTCTTTCAGCGCCTGGTCTCTGGAGTCGGGCAGAGCTCTCAGCCGCAGGCGGACATGAGGTCCGCCCAGTCCATCGCGCACGAAAAAAAAGGCTTCGATCCGAGCGGCTTTGATGAGAGACACCACCACGGGATGAACAAAGCCACTCACTACGCGATCCAAATCCTGGTGATAGTAGAGATGGCAGGAGATCCAGCGCTCCTGGATCTCATTGAAGGCCTGGGATGCTGCACCGTTCACGTTGATCTCGCCTCCGAGCTTCGATCACGTCACCAAGACCCGCTTCACCATCCGGTCGAATCGCTCCCCCGCCAGGTAGACCCCGTCGAGCACGTTGGCGTCGAGCTCGTCTGAGTCGTCCTCCTCCTCGCCCTCCGCAGCCACTCCTGTACCCAGGTCACGGTGACGCTCTCGGACCGTCGTAGAAAGGTAGATCGCGAGCGCCCGGTAGAAGCGGGCGGCGAAGCCCTGGTCGGCGGCCAGCTTGGTGTTGAGGACGGCCTTGGAGAGGGCGAAGACGGTCGAATCTTCGAAGGCGCGGACGGTGGCGGAGGGCGGCCGGGCGTCCACGAAGGACATCTCGCCCACGATCTCGCCTGCATAGAGGCGGGCGATTTCCCGCTCGGCTCCGCGGCGGGGACGGAGCCAGACGGCAAGCCTGCCGTCGAGGAGGATAAAAACGGAATCGACCGGTACCCCCTGCTCAATCAGCATGTCGTTGGCCGGGACGAACCGCTTCTGGCCGGCGCGGAGCATCCACTCCACGTCGTCGTCGTTGAGCTGGCCGAACAGAAAGAGGACTTTGCGCATCGTAATGCTCCTTCAGGCGATCTGCCTTTCGGCGAGGCGGGCGAAGGGACCGTTGCTCCGCAGCAGTTCCTGGAAAGTGCCCTGCTCGGCGACTCTCCCCCCTTCGATGACGTAGATGCGGTCGGCGTTCTGGATGGTGCTCAAGCGGTGAGCGATGACGATGCGCGTCGCTTTCAGGCGCTCCAGGCTGCGGCTGACGATCTCCTGGGTGCGGTTATCGAGGGCGCTGGTGGCCTCGTCGAAAAGGAGGATTCGCGGCCGGTGGACGATCGCCCGGGCGATCAGGATGCGCTGCTTCTGGCCGCCGGAAAAAGTCTCGGCGCCCTCGCTGATGACGGTGTGCATCCCCATGGGCATGGCTTTGATGTCGTCCTCCAGACCTGCGGCCCGGGCTGCCTCCCAGGCCTCGTCGATCCCCAGGTTGGCGCTGCCCATGATGTTGGAAAAGATGTTCCCCGCCATCGGCCGGCCGCTCTGCAGGACGACGCCGATCTGCCGGCGGACAGACTGCACGGCGAGCCCCGCAAGGTCCTGGCCATCAAAGTAGATGGACCCTGAGGTCGGCTTCTCGAAACCGAGGAGGAGCCGCAGGCAGGTCGATTTGCCCGCTCCGGACGGCCCTACCAGGGCGATGAACTCGCCGGGGCCAGCGCGGAAGGAGACGTCGTCGAGAACCAGGGGAGTATCATCGTGGTACCGGAAGGAGACGTGGCTGAATTCGATCTCCCCCGCCAACTCGCCCGGCTCAGCCTTGGACTCGTCCACTTCGGGCACGGTCTCCAGGATCGGCCGCAGACGCTCGTAGACCGGCACGGCGGCTAGGACGCCGGAAAACACCGAGACCGCCGACAGGGCCGCCGACAGGAACTGCCCGAAGGCGGCGTTGAAGGCCAGGAACTCGCCCAGGGGCAGCGACTCGGCGGAGATGAAACCCACCATGGCGAAGACGCCGAGCGAGGTGAGGACGCCGTAGACCGCGTTGAACGTCGTCTGGGCATTGGCGGCACGCTGGGCGGCGAGGGTGCGCCGGCGCTGCTCGGCGAAACGGTCGGCCCAGCGGGCGTAGGCGCGCGACTCGGCGCCCGCCACCCGCAGCTTGGAGATGCCGTGGATGAGGCCGAAGAGGAGGCTCGCGATGCGGCCCTGCACCTCCAGGATGGAGCGCTGGTGACGGAGTTGGAGCCAAACGAGTCCAGCCGTCACCGCCACCAGCACCAGCACCATGCCGGTGGCGAGGAGGGCCAGCCGCCAACTGTAGTAGAAGAGCAGCACGAAGCTGAAGACCGAGAAGATCGCCGCCAGGGCAAGGGTGAGGACATTGCCGGTGAGTAGGTTCCGGATGGTGTCGATCCCCAACGCGCGGTTGGCCAGGTCGCCCACGGTGAAACGCCGGAAGAAGGTGACCGGCAGGGCCAGCAGCCGGTCCCATACCGCCGACTGGACGGCGCCATCCACCTTCCCCCCGAGGCGCAGAACGGCGAGGCTGCGGATCACCTGGAAGATGGCTCCCGCCACCGAGCTGACGATGAGGGCCAGGGTGATCTGGAGCAGTTGGCTGCGGTCCGCCCCGGGGATGACGCTGCCGAAGACCTGACCCGTGAGAATGGGCACCAGCAGTCCCAGAAGCCCGCCGGCGAGGCCCATGAAGAGGATGGTGGCGAGGTCGCGCCGGCGGCCTGCGAAGGCGATGCGCGCGAGGTCGGCCATACCCACCGGCCGCGCAGGCAGGGGTGGGTAGAGCATGTGGGCGTCGCCGCTCAGGGTCTCGGCGACGGCAGCGTCGACGGGAATGCGAATCCTCGCCGCCGGGTCGACCAGTACGTAGCTGCGAGGCGAAGTGGGGAGCACGGCCACGGGGCGTTGTGTCTTCGGGTCGTCAGGCGGTGCCTGGAAGGCGACGAGGGGACCGTTGTCGCGGCGCCACCAATCGTCGCGCAAAATGACGCGGCGGGAGCGGATGCGCGACGCGTTGCAGATCTGGGCCAGCCGATCACTCTGCTTGCCGGCGGGCTGCCCCTCCGGGCGGTCGCGGATCTCGATCCCCTGGGCCTCTCCCACCATTTGGCAGACGGTGAGGAGGAGGTTGGATTCCTCCGCCAGGCCGTCCCCGACTTGGGAGATCGGCTGCAGGACGGAGCCGAGCTTGGCGTAGGCGCCACGCAGGACGGAGCGATCGAGGACCCTTTTGCGGCCCAGGCGTTCACGGTCGAGCCGCTCTCCCCTCTCGCGCTGCAAGGCGACGCCGGTGAGGCAGAGGTCGTGGAAGCGGGCGAGCCCAGGCCAGAAGTCGCGATCCCCCAGAGCCTCGTCCGTGGCCAGGGAAACGAGCCGGGCCTCACCCGCCGTCACCAGCCACACCGGCTCGGGGACGGGGAAGAGGCCGGCGCCGTCGAGCTTCAGCCGCTCATCTCCCAGCAGGCTGGAGCTCCCCTCCAGGTGCCGCACCCAGACGACGCCTTCACGTGCACGAACCGGGAGCCCCGTCTGCTCGATTCGGGTCTCGACGCCGGGCCTCAGCTCCTCGAAAACCCGCGGCGCGGCAGGACGGACGAGGCCGTCGCTGAGCCCCGCCAGCCAGGCGTCCAGGCTGCCGGACAGTTCCTGGATGCGAGAGGCCGGCAGCCGGCTCACGCGGGTGCCTGGAGCTCCCACGGCCAGGAGACCGAGGCCATGACCGCTTTCCAGTGCGGAATCGAAGCCGCAGAGGATGCCGCCGGAACCCACCGTGCAGAGGTGGATCCGCGGGCCGGACTCGCCCCGCGGCACCGCGAACACTTCCGTTGCTCCCACCTCGACGAGCCAGAGATCGCCTGCGGAGTCGAGCGGCAGGGGAGCGTTGCCGGCAAGGGGAAGCTCCCCGGCCGGGACTGCGGGCTCTCCCGCGAGAACCGACTGCGACTTCGGGGGGCTCGCCATGGTCTACTCGGTGCTGATGAGCCGTGAGTAAGGACCTTCGACGGACCGCAGCTCGTCGTGGGTGCCGCGCTGCACCACCTTGCCGCGGTCGAGGACGAGGATCTCGTCGGCGTCGCGAATGGTGCTCAGGCGGTGGGCGATCAGCAGGCAGGTGCAGCCGCGGCGACGCAGGTTCTCGTCGATGCGGCTCTCGGTCGTGGGATCGAGGGCGCTGGTGGCCTCGTCGAGGACGACGATCGAAGGCCTTTCTACCAGGGCGCGGGCGATCTCCAATCGCTGGCGCTGGCCGCCGCTCCAGTTGGCTCCCCCCTCCTCCACCGGGCTGTCGTAGCCTCCCGGCCGCGCCGCCACATCGTCATGGATGCAGGCGTCCCTGGCCGCTGCCACCACGTCGGGCAGAGGGACGGTGGAGTCCCAAAGCGTCAGGTTCTCGCGCACGGTTCCCTCGAAGAGGAAGACGTTCTGGTCCACCGTCGCCAGCGACTCGACCAGCATCGCCGGCGGGATCTCAGCGCGCGTCCGGCCGTCGAAGAGGATCTCCCCCTCCCAGGGCTGATAGAGGCCGGTGACCAGCCGGGCAATCGTCGATTTGCCGCTTCCAGAGCCGCCCACCAGGGCGACGCGGGAGCCGGGCTTGAGCGTCATGCTGAGCCCCTCGATGAGCGGCGGGTCGAGCCGGCTGTAACCGAAAGAGACCTGGCGCAACTCGAGGCCGCCGGCGAGCTTGACGGGCGCCCCCTCTACCGGCATCTCGTCGTCCAGCCCGCCGGTGGCGCCGGGGTCCAACCGGTAGCGAAGCACGTCGTCCAGCCGGTTCATGTCCCCTTCGACCGTCTGCAGCTTGCCGCCGAGGCTCACCAGCCGGGGTAACCGGAGCGATGAAGGCGGACATCAAAAGCTGGTAGGCCACCAGGCCGCCCACGGAGAGCGAGCCGCTCATCACCCGCAATCCCCCGATCCCCAGAATCAGCGCCGAGTTGATCGCCGACAGCAGGGCCGGCACAGCATCGAGGAGCTGCGTGTAGCGCTCCATGTCCTGCCGGCCGTTGACCACCTTGGCCTGGAAGCCGGCCCAGCGGGCGAAAAGGTCCGACTCGCCACCCGTGGCCTTGAGCGTCTCGATGGTCTGCAAGCCTCCGATGGCCGTGCCCAGCAGCTTGCCCTGATCCTGGGCGAGACGGCGGTTGCCGTCCACCCGCCGGCGCGACACGTACTTGAGGGCCGCCACGTTGAGCGACACGACGGCGATGCCCACCAGGGTCAGCACCGCGTCGTACTGGAAGAGCAGCGCCGCGAAGAAGACGATCATCACGGCACCCAGAGCGTTGGTCGCCAGGTCGCGAGAAAGGAGCTGGGCGACGCGATCGTTGATCGCCACCCGCGAGCTGATGTCACCCGCGAAACGCTGGGTGAAGAACTCCGAGGGAAGCCGCAGCACGTGCCAGAGGAAGCGGCTGGAGCCTCCCACGGCAATGCGAGTCTCCAGGCGCAACAGATAACTCTGTTGCAGCCAGGTGAGAGCCCCCAGCAGGACGGCGGCGATGCCCATGGCGAGAAGCAGGGGCGGCAGCCACTCATGCCTCCCCTCCAATAGGACGCTGTCGAGAAACACTTTGGAGAAGACGGGCACGACCATCCCCGGAACCGCCAGCGCCAGGCCGGCGAGAAGCACCAGGACGAGAGCGGCGCGGGTGCCGGCCAGCCGGCTCTTCAGGGCCGGAATCAAACGCGGCGGATCGCCCCGTTTCGCGAAGTCGGGACCGGGTTGGAAGGTCTGCACGACGCCGGTAAAGGCCTGGTCCAGCTCTTCCTCAGTGACCGTCCGCGGTCCGGTGCCGGGATCGTTGAGATAGACGCGTCCTTTGCGGATCCCCTCCAGCACCACGAAGTGATTGAAGTTCCAGTGCACGATCATGGGCGGCCGGATGGTGCGCAGACTCTGCGGCTCGCGCTTGAAGCCCTTGGCTTCCAAGCCGTAGGTGCGGGCGGCCTTGACCATGTTGCTGGCCTTGCTGCCGTCGCGCGACACGCCGCAGGCCACCCGCAGCTCCTCGAGCGGCAACCAGCGGCCGTAGTGGGCGAGGACGATCGCGAGCGCCGCTGCGCCGCACTCGACCGCTTCCATCTGCAGGATGGTGGGAGTGCGGGCCCGCCGCCGGGGCTGCTCGGCCCGCGGCCGGGACCGCCGGAACCGCTCGAGGAACGACATCACAGCCCCAGCTTCTCCCGCAGGGTGGGGATAACGAGAGTCATGGGGCGGTCCTTCTTGACCACCACGTCGCCGGCAGCCAGCGTGCCGCTGCTGATCTTCAGGCTCGGACCCCGCGAGGAGGACCAGCGGTAGCCGGTGGGAGTCGCGGGGTCGCGCCGCAAGGCAACATTGACCTGGATGGGCGGTCCCTCGGTCATCAGCTTGGTGACCAGGGCCTCGTTGCCCAGCAGGCGGACCATGCCGCGGGAGGTGGAAGGGAACTCCGCCACCCAGACCACGCGCCCCAGAATGGAGCCGTATTCCTCACGCTTCACGGTGCTCGGCGAAACCTGCACTTCCATCCCCCGCTGCACCTGCTTGCCTGCCGAGGCGGGGACGAAGAGCACCGCCATCAGGTCCTCCGAGAGCACCTCGACGCTCAGCACCGGCGCGCCGGAGGTGACCACGTCACCCCGTTTGGCCAGCACCTCCAGCACACGGCCCGAGAAAGGAGAGAGGACGTTGACGTTCTCCCCAAGCTGGGCGCTGAGCTCGTGGGTCTGGATCTCCAGGTCGCGCAGGGTGGCCCGGCGCGCCTCGAGCTGCTGATCGAGCTGCTGGTCGCCCTCCAGGCGCTTGAGCTCCAGGCCGTTCAGGTCGAGCTTCTGCTGCGCGAGCAGGTCGCGCTTGGTGTTGAGGTCCTGCTGAGTGGCGAGGTAGACCTGCTTGGTGATCAGGCCGTCGTCGAGCAGGCCCTTCTCGGCGCTCATCCGCTCGCGCAGCAGGGCGACGTCCTTTTCCAGGGTGTCTATGCTGCGCTCCAGGTTGGCCCGCTGCTGGCCGAGGTCGCGGTTGCGCAGCCGCTTCTGCTCCTCATTGGAGCGTTGCAGCGAGTCGTACTCCGACTGCAGGGCGGCTTGCTTGGTCTGGTTGTCCCGGACCTGGCGAATCAGGACATCCTGGCGGATCTTCGCCACCGGCTGCCCCTTTTCGATGACGTCGCCCACGCTCACCAGCACCTCCGAGACTTGGCCGGCCGCGGCGGAGACGAGATCGGAGACTCCGCCCTGGCGCAGGAGGATCCCCTCGCCGTGGGCCTGGGTGGGAATGGAGCCCCAGATTCCCCAACCCACGGCGGCCAGGAGCAGGGCGCCGAGACCGGTCAGGGAGAGCCACCCCTGGGGGTCGGTCACCTGGACCAGTTGATCGAGCTGCTCGGGAGAGGAGAGCCTTTCCAGCGCCACTTTGCGGAAGATCACGGCGTGCGGTCCTCCTCGACGGACGGCAGGGTGGTCAGCCGGGCGGCCTGGATCGTTCCCATTTCGCCTGTCTCGCCTTCCTCCCCGATAAGGGTGCCCGTATCGAAGCGAAGCTGCAAGAGGGAAATCGCCAGCGCGAGTTGGGCCGCAACCTCGGTCTGCCGCGCCGCGGTCAGGCGGTCCTGCTGGTTGATGACGTCGAGGAGCGTCGAGGTGCCGGCCCGCAGCTTCTTTTCCTCGTTGACCACCGCCCGCTCGAAAAGCTGCTCAGCCTCCCGTGCCTTGGCGAGCTGCCGGGCGTCTCGGCCCACCGCGTCGAGGGAGGCCGGGACGTTGGCTCCAACGGCCTTGGCGATGAGCTCGACGGCCAGGGCGTTCTGCCGCAGACCGGCATCGATCTGCAACAGCTCGCCCCGGGCTCTCCGGTTGAAGACGGGCCAGGTGAGGCTGAGCGCGAGCGTGGCGCTGGCGCCCGGGATGTTGCGGACCAGCGGGGAAAAGTAGCTGGCGGGGTCGGCTCCAGCCACCAGCCCCGAGTAGCCGGGCGAGAAAACGAGGTCGAGCTGAGGTTGCAAGGCGTTTACGGCGGCGCGGCGCAGGATCTCCGTCTCGGCCTGGCGCTCCTCCGCCGCCCGCAGGTCCGCGCGCCGGCGAAGG
>DATIOS010000461.1:0-3213 GCA_035472915.1 Thermoanaerobaculia bacterium | reverse complement strand
TCGGAGGGAGCAGCTCTCTTCGGCAGCCTCGCCTACAGCCTCGGCGGGTTCCTGCTCTTGTGGCTCAACTGGCCGCTCGCCACGCCGGCAGCCCTCCTACCCTTGATGCTCTATGCCCTGGCGATGACGGACGACCGGGGGGAACGGCGGGACTTCGGTTTGCTCGTCGCAGCCCTCTTCACATTGCTGGTGGCTGGGCACCCGGAGACAATTCTGCACGTCCTGATCGTCAGCGGTCTTTTCGCGACGTCCCGGCTTCTCCGGCGCTCGGGACGAGGACGCCGCGAGCGCCTTCGACTCCTTGCACGCTGGGTGGGCGCCGGCACGATCGCCCTCGGTCTTGCCGCACCCGCCCTGGTGCCGGCGGCCCAGTACGTCCCCCAGAGCCTCCGGCACTCCTTGGCGGAGACGCGGAAACAGGACCTCATGAAGCAAGGCCCACTCGGCGGCTGGCGGACTCCAGGCGAACGGCAGAAGAGCGTCGCCAGCCTCGGGAAGCGATTCGTGTCCGTCGTCGCGCCCAACGCCTTCGGCGACGACCGCTTCGGGAGCTATTGGGGCGAAGGCAATATCAACGAGGAGGGCACGGGCTTCGTGGGCGGCGTGGCGCTGCTGGCTGCCCTCGTCGCTTTCATTCCTGCTGTCCGCCGCTTCCCGGCTGAGCGCCTGTTTCTCGGCACGGCGGTAGCGAGCCTTGCGGTGGCGATCCATCTGCCGGGCCTTCAGTGGCTCCTGGCGACTCTGCCGGTGCTCGACCAGTCGGTGAGCGGTCACCAGCGGTTGCTCATGGTGCTGGCCTTTTCCCTCTCCTACGCCGGTGCCTGCACGGTGGAGCGCTGGCGCTCTGGCGTGGGCGCGCCTCGCCGGTGGGTCGTGGCCGCCGCGGCCTTGGTCCTTCTGGGCCTCGTCGCCTGGGGCTACCGCGGCTCGCCTCCTCCAGCCGGAGCCGTGGACGTCGAATCCTTGCGCGCCTTCTGGTTCGGCCTACAACTCGCCGCCGTGGCGGTAGCAGGGATCGTGATGATGTCGAGGACGAAGCCTTGGCGCCTCGGCGCCCTGCTCGTCGTCGCCGCGGCCGAGCTTCTCGTCCTCCACGGCCCAGCCAATCCCGGACTCCCCCGCCGCGACTTCTACCCAGCAACTCCCGCTGTCACCTTCCTCCAGGAGCACGCTGACGGGTCGCGGATTGCGGGGCTCATGGAGCAGTTGCTGCCCAACTCGGCCGCGGTCTATGGATTGGCGGACCTCCGGATCTCCAATCCGCTGAAGCCCCAGCTCTACGTCGCCGCGATCGCTCCCGCCAGCCTCAGGCCCTGGTCGACGGAGCACACCCTCGCCTTCGAGGAGCACCCGATCTTCCAACTCCTGGGAGTGCGCTGGATCATCGCGCCAACCCATTTCAGAGCCGTCCACGGCCTGCGGCAGGTGTTCCACGATTCGACGGCTCGGATCTTCGAGCGGAAGAGGACCTTGCCGCTCCTGTTCCTCCCCGAGTCCGCCGAGGTCCCCGGAACGCAACCATGGACGGAGTGGATCGCCAACAACCCGCGCTTCGACACCCGCGCCCTGGTCCTGCCCCTTCCCGGGAGACCCGCGGCCTGGAGCGCTTCGCGACCGGACGACTCGACGCTGGAAATCCTCAAGCAGGAGCCGGCGCGCTTCACCGTTCGCGCAAACCTGGCCGAGGAACGGTTGCTGGCCAGCTCCATCTATCAGGACCTTGGCTGGCATCTCCTGCTGGACGGCCGGCCCCAGACCACCCAGGTCGCCAACGGTCCGTTTTTGGCCGCGTGGCTGCCGGCAGGCAGGCACCGTCTGGAAGCGCTTTACCGGGCGCCCGGGCTGATTCCGGGCTTGATGTTGGCGGCGCTGGCGATGACGGGGATGGCGGCGTGGCTGCTGCGCCCCGGCTGCGGGGCGGAAAAGACGAGCAAGGACGGCAAGGACAGTAAATTGCCGGCTTTGACATTGTCCGTGTCCTTGAGGTCCCTGTTGTCCTTTACGTCCGTGTTTCTGGTTCATCCAAGGACCTCGTCAGCAGCTCCCACAAGGCCGTCATATGCACCGGCTCGGTCCGCAGATTGCCAATGGCGACGCGCAAGGTAAAGCGACCCTGAAGCCCGGTGTGGGAGAGGAAGAAGGGGCCGGCGGCGTTGACCCGGGCCATGAGCCGCTCGTTGAAGCGATCTTGTTCCTCGACCGAGCCAGATGACAGCCGAGCGCGGAAACAGAGGGTGCTGAAGGGCACGGGGGCCGCCAGCTCAAAGCGCGGGTCGGCCTCGATTCGCCCGGCGAGGTCTTTGGCCATGGCGCAGTGATGGCGGATTCGCTCCCTTAGGCCCTCGACGCCGAAGGCGCGGATCACCATCCACAGCTTCAGGGAGCGGAAGCGGCGGCCGAGCTGGAAACCGAGATCCATGAGATTGGTGACGTCGGAGGATTCCCCTGTCCTGAGGTACTCGGGAACCAGGGAGAAGGCGCCCTTGAGCAGCGCGGGATCGCGCACGAAGAGGACCGAGCAGTCGACCGGGGTGAACAGCCACTTGTGGGGATTGACCACCAGCGAGTCCGCCCGCTCGATTCCCGTCATCAGCGCCCGGTATTCGGGACAGATGGCGGCAGAGCCTGCGTAGGCGGCGTCGACGTGGAGCCAGATCTTCTCCCGGGCGCAGAGGTCGGCGATCTCCGCAACCGGATCGATGCTGGTCGTGGAGGTGGAGCCCACCGTGGCCACGACCGCCATGGGGAGCTTTCCTGCGGCGCGATCGCGGGCGACCGCTTCCGCGAGCGCGGGAACGGACATGCGGAAGGCGGCGTCGCTCGCGATGCGGCGGACGTTCTCCTGCCCCACCCCCAGGACGATGGCCGACTTGTCGATCGACGAATGGGCCTGGTCGCTGCAGTAGACGGCGAGCGGCGGCACCTCAGGGCGGCCGGCGAGCCCGTGGACGCGAACGTCGATCGGCAGGCGGTGGCGGGCGGCGGCCAGGGCCACCAGGCTGCTCGACGACGCCGTGTCGTTGATGTGGCCGCGGAAGCCGGCGGGGAGGTCCATCATCTGCCGCAGCCAGTCGCAGACCCGCTCCTCGAGCTCGACCGCCGCCGGCGAGCTGCGCCAGAGCATGGCGTTGACGTTCAGCCCCGCGGCGAGCGTCTCCCCGACGATGCCCGGCCCTGAGCCGGTGATGGCGAAGTAGGCGAGAAAGCCAGGGT
>DATIOS010000460.1:0-4683 GCA_035472915.1 Thermoanaerobaculia bacterium | reverse complement strand
GTGCGGATCTCGACTCCCAGGGCGCGGGCGGAGCTGGCGATGGCCTGCGCGATGGCGCCGGTGCCCCCCTTGGGCAGCCCCCAGGCGCGAAACGAGCCGTCGATCTCGCCCATGTAGTGATGGAGAAGCACATAGGCGGTGCCGGGCGAGCGCACGCCCAGAAAGGTCCCAATGATCCCCGAGATCGCCATTGGCGCGATGAGCTGCTCGCACTCGAACCACTCGGAAAGGAAATCGACGGCGCTCATCGTCATCATCTTGACGTTGGCGAAGAGCCACGCGTCTCCCTGGCCGCGGATCTGTTTTCCCAAACGAGCGATTTTGAGCAGCTCTCGCGGATCGCGCGACAGCGGATCGGGGGCCGGTTGATCGATCAGCGGCTTGATCAGGCGGCCAAGCTCGGCCATTTGCTGGCCGAAACGCTTGTAGACCTCCGCGTCGTGCGGCGAGAACTGGGCGATGGAGCGGCGCGTCCGCTCGGGATCGCTGTCACGCAGCAGGTACCGGCCGTCCGGAAACGGGGTGACCGTCGCCTCCAGCGGCAGGACTTCATAACCGTGGCGCGGCAGCTCCAGATCGCGAATGATCCAGGGCCGCAGGAGCGAAACCACATAGGAGCAGCAGGAGAACTTGAAGCCGGGATGGATCTCCTCGGTCGTCGTCGCGCCGCCGACCTGGTGCCGCCTTTCGAGGACCAGAACCTTGCGCCCGGCCTTCGCGAGGTAGGCCGCGCAGACCAGGCCGTTGTGCCCCGCACCGACCACGATGGCGTCGTACCGAGTGGCGGTCACGGCTTGCGCTTCCTCTCCGGATCGTAGAAGGGGATGGGCGCGACGGTCGCGGTGACCTTGCGCCGCTCGTATTCGACGGTGTGCTCGATCTGGAGCTTCTTACCTTTGGTTTCAAAGCCGCGATGGACCGAGGCGAGCGCCAGATATTTCTTGAGCAGCGGCGACCAGGTGTGGCTGGTGGCCTGGCCCACCTGGCGCCCCTCTCCGTCATAGATGGGCAAAGCGTCACGCCGCGCCGCCGGCGGCAGGCTCGGCGGCAGGTTGAAGCTCGAATACAACCCTTCGAGCTCCTCCCAGCTCACCTCCAGGCCGACGAGTTGCCAAACCGAGCCGCGCTTCATCTCGGCGGCGATGGCGTCGCGGCCGATGAAGTTACCGCGTTCGAGATCGACCATCCAGCCGAAGCCGAGCTCCAGCGGCGTGGACTTGCGCGATTCAAGGACGACCTTCTGCGAGCTGAAGTAGTCGACGCCGAGCAGAACGAAGCCGGCCTCGATACGGGCCATGTCGAGCGCGTCGAGCCCCGCGGGCTCGATGCCGTGCCGCTCTCCGGCGGCCATCAGGGCGTCCCATACCGCCAGCGCCGCCTCGCGCTCGACCCATACTTCGTAGCCCAAGTCGCCGGTGTAGCCGGTGCGGCTGATCCACACGGGGATGCCGTGGATCGCCGCGCGGGTGACGCCGAAGAACTTGAGCTTGTCGATGTCGGCGATACCGGAGTCTCGCAGGATGGCGCGCGACGTGGGTCCCTGGAGAGCCAGAGCCGCCAGACGCGCGCTGGAGTCCTCGATCTGCACGTCGAGCCCGCGGGACAGCGCGTGCAGCCAGTGCAGGGTCGGATCGGCCGCCGTGACGCGGAAGTGATCCTCGGCCAGCCGGGAGACCGTGCCGTCGTCGATCACCTTGCCGTCGTCGTCGCACCAGCAGGAATAGGCGACCCGGCCGACCTTGAGCTTGGAGACGTCGCGCACCATCATGCGGGCGAGGAGGCCTTTAGCGTCCGGCCCGCAGACCTCGTACTTGTAGAGCGGCGTGACGTCGAGCAGGCCGGCCGATTCCCGGAAGGCAAAGTATTCGCGCTCGTGCGACGTGTCGTAGCTACAAACGGCGCAGTAGCCCGCCCAGTCCTTCCAGCGGTAGCTGGTGCACAACGGCAGCGTGCGCTCGTGGAATGGCGTCGGAATCGGCATAGGTGTAATTAGGCCCCGCTTGGGCGCGGGGAGTGTATCTCCAGGTCTCTCCCGGAGACAAGCCACGTCTCGCCCCAGGTTGGGAGAGACGCGGTGGAGCTGCCCGCTCCGGTATGCCGGTGCTAGACTTCTTCGCCGTAATGAGCCCACGCACCGCTTTCGGCCAGCACACCCTGCCCGGTGAGTACTTCACCTCCGAGGAGATCTTCCGCGCCGAGCGCGAGCGGATCTTCCATTCCTCGTGGCTCCTCGCCGGCCACGTCTCCCAACTCGCCTCGCCCGGCAGCTACTTCCTTTTCGAGCTCGACCGGGAGAGTGTCGTGGTCCTGCGCGACGGCAACGGAACGGTCCGCGCCTTCCACAATCTCTGCCGTCATCGTGGCAGCCGCCTCTGCCTTGATCCGTGCGGCGAGCTTGGGCACGCCATTCAGTGCCCGTACCACGCCTGGACCTACGGGCTGAACGGAGCCCTGCGAGCCGCCCCCAATATGGCCGGGGTCGCCGGGTTCGATCTCCAGGAGCACCCGCTAAAGGCAGTGGCCCTGGCCGACTGGCAGGGCCTCCTGTTCCTGAATCTGGCGCCCGATCCGGTCCCCTTCGCAACGGCCTTGCCGGCGCTCGCCGGCAAGTTCGGCGCCTGGCGGCTTCCCGAGCTTCGGTCGGTCCATCAGATCGTTTACGACGTCGAGGCCAACTGGAAGCTTTTTTTCCACAACTTCAGCGAGTGTTATCACTGCCCGACGGTCCACCCGCATCTCAACAAGTTGACGCCCTACCGCAACTCCGAGAACGATCTCGACGAAGGACCGGTCTTGGGCGGACCAATGTGGATGAGCAATCCCGAAGGGAGCATGACGATCGACGGCGAGCGCTGCGCGGTCCCCTTCGCCGGGCTCTCCCCCGAGGATCGCGGGCGCGTCTATTACTACACGCTCTTCCCCACCGCCTTTCTCTCGTTCCTCCCCGACTACGTGCTGGTCCACCGCCTGTTGTCGCTCGGTATCGGCCACACCCGCATCGTCTGCGATTGGTACTTCCATCCGGAGGCGATCGCCGTGCCGGGCTTCGATCCCCAATCCGCAATCGACTTCTGGGATCTCACCAATCGCCAGGACTGGGAGCTCTGCGCCAACGCGTACAAGGGTGTCTCTTCGAACGCCTGGGAACCGGGGCCCTATTCAGAGCTCGAAAGCCAACTGGCCGCTTTCGACCGGCAGTACTTGCGAACCCTTAGACCGGACGCCCCGGCGGCGGTTAGCCGCCGGCGGGCGTGAGCCGGATCGGCCGCCTCGGGCCACGCCGCAGAGGTTGATCTGCGATGCGTGTAGCCCAATCGGCCGTCGCGCGAGCCCAATCTGGAAGGTGACCCGCTCCAATCGCCTTCCGACTTCCTCCAAATCGACTCTGGACCCAGTCCGATCGACCATCGATTCCACTCCAATCGTCCTCCGATCCAGCCCAAACCGGCAGACGTACGAGTCGAATCTCCTGGGAGATAGAGCCCAACCGTCGGACGTTTGGAGTCCAAGCTGCCGTGGATGGAGTCAAAACCACGGGCGTTTGGAGTCCAAATCTCGGCGGATGGAGCCCAAACGACCGCTGATTGGAGTCCAAACGACCGCTGATTAGAGCCCTAACGACGGCTGATTGGAGTCTAAGCGACGGCTGATTCGAGTCCAAGCGACGGCCGATTGGAGTCCAAACGACAACTGATTGGAGTGCAAGCGACGGTTGATTGGAGCCCTAGCGTACGCGGATCGAGCCCCCTGCGATGGACGCTTGGACTCCAAATCGCTCTGGATGGAGTCCAAACGATGCACGTTTGGACTCAAAGCGACGGCGGCTGGAGGTCGAGCGCCCCTTCCCTCGTCCCTGCTGTAGGATTCCGCGACACGGAGAGGGTATGAAGAGCCTGCGTGACCGCAAGGAGTGGAAGTTTTTCGCCGTCCTGCCCAAGGCGGACAGCGCGTTGGCCGGCGCCTGGTGGGCGGTGCTCCTGCTGCGAGGCGTCCTGCCCGCCTGCTTCGGCATCGCCATGGGCCTGCTGGTCGCCGCTGTGCAGCGTGGCACCGGGCTCTTTGCCCCGCTCACCTTCGCCGGGGTGGTGTTCGTCCTGCTCCAAGTCCTCACGCCGATCCACCAGGCGGTGAGCTCCAATCTCGGGGACCGTACCGCGGCCTGGCTCTACGACCGCCTGACCGAGGCCTGCGTGCGCCCACCCGGCATGGGCCACCTCGAAGATCCCAAGCTCACCAACGACCTCACGGTGGCCCGCGATTTCGATCTCGGCATGACCGGCCCGCCACTTTCGATCTCGATGGATTTCATCGCCTCGGGGTTGGTGGAGATGATCGGCGGCCTGGCGTTCGCGGCGGTGCTCGCGGTCTACCACTGGTGGGCGGCGCTCGTCCTCGCCGGCGCCTGGCTGGCCACGCACTGGTTGTTGCGCGAGAGCTCGGTCTGGCACGACCGCAACACCGAGACCGTGCGGGCCGCGCAGCGCGACGCCGAGTACGCCTACAGGCTGGCCGTCGATCCGCCCGCGGCCAAGGAGCTGCGCCTCTTCGGCCTCGCCAGCTGGACCATCGATCGCTTCATCGACCGCCGCACCCTCTTGCACAAGCTCCAGTACGAAGCCACCCGCCTGCGCGAAAAGCCGGTGGTCTGGAGCATGCTGCTGGTGATCGGCGCCAACGTGCTGG
>DATIOS010000459.1:0-9571 GCA_035472915.1 Thermoanaerobaculia bacterium | reverse complement strand
CCAGCCGCCTTGGGGCACGAAGGTTTTCGCTCGCAAGTCGAAGCTCATCACATAGGCGCCGCGCGCGCCCAGGCGGCGGGCGGGGCCGTAGGTGACCGGCGGCGAGTAGCCGGTGGCGAAGCCGCGCAGCGATTCGAGCTGGTCCACCAGCTTCTCGCGGCTGAGCTCGCGGCCGGCGCGCTTCATGCCTTCGATCAGGACCTCGGCGGCACCCAGGGCGGCCCACTGCGCGGAGAGGTTGTCCGCCGGCAGGGGACCGAGGGCGCGGTAGGCGACGGCCGTCTCCGCTTCCGGGCCTCCCGGCAGCGAGGGAAGGGCGACGAAGATCCTGCCGTCGAAAGCCGCGGGAGCGCCGAAGAGAGCGCCGTCGGCCGCGGCGCCGGTGACGAGAAGCCGGGGATGCCAGCCGAGGCGATCCGCCGTTTGCAGCAGGGCTACGGCTTCGGCGCCCGAACCCAGGAAGATTACGGGGTCAGCGTTTTCGGCCGCCAGACGCTTGAGCTCGCCTGCCGCCAACGGGCGCGGCGGCGGCCAGCCCTGCGTGCGGGCGAAGCGGGCGAGAGCCTTCTCCTGCGCTTCGATCCCCGGCAGGAGATAGAAAACGTAACGGTTGAGAGGAAACGCTTCCTTGGGATGAAGGGTGAACGGTCCCACGACGGGCACCTGCTTCTCCGCGAAGAGCGAAGCCATCTCGGCGTCGGCCCCGGCGAAAAAGGGCGCCACCGCGGCGAACACCTCGTCGCGCTGGAGAAAATCGGACGTCCAGCCGCGACGCTGGTCGGCCGGCTCGGGAGCGTCGAAAAAACGCGGCTCGACGCGGCGGCCGTAGATGCCGCCGCCGCGGTTGACGGCTTCGAATCGCGCCGTAAGAGCGGCGCGGACCGCCTTCCCCAGGCCGGAGAGGGGACCGGACGGCGGCAGCACGACGCCGATGCGCACCGCCGTGTCGCTCACCCCCGGATCGGTGCCGGTGCCGAGGGTCTGCAGGTAGGCGATCAGGTCGTCCATGTCCCGCAGGCTCATGCGATAGCGGGGCATGGCCACGTGCAGGGCGTTGCCGGCCGGATCGAGGCCCAGGGAAATGGCTCGCTTGAGGAGCTTCGCGTCGTAGGGCGGATGCCTCCGGCCGCCGGGGTGGGTGACGCCGTAGGGCCGGGTGAGCGCTGTCCAGGTGAGGTCCGACGGCGACAAGCCGCCCTCGGGATTGCCCTTGCCGTCGCGGCCGTGACAGCCACCGCAGGGCACGGTCGAGGCTGGAACCTCGACGCCGGCGTCGCTCATCACGGCGACGATCTCGCCGCCCGCGGGACTGGTGCCTTCCAGATAGATCTGCCGGCCGCGCTGGATTGGGTCTTTGGAATCTTTGGGGACTTGGGCGGACGCGGGGCGGATGGAGAAAAGGACAGCAAGGACGGCAGGGACAACAAGGACTTTAAGGACGAGGGCGGCGCGGCGGTGGCCGCCCCCGGAGGAAGTCATCCCTGCCCCTTGTCGTCGACCACGCTGTCCACGATGGGAAAGAGCTGATCGGTGGGCGCCAGGGCGAGGGCTTTCTTCCACAGGCCCGTGCGGTCGTTGCCGATGAGGAACAGGGTCTGGTGGTCGGCCGGCTCGTCCACCCACTGGCCGAGCTTGCGCAGGGCGGCCTCGACGTTTTCCTTGGAGCCGGTGAGGAAGTACCAGCCGGGTTTGGCGTGGAAGCGTGAGGCGTACTCCTTCAGCTTGGCCGGCGTGTCGTGGACCGGATCGACGGAGACGGAAACCAGGTTCACGTCCTTGCCAACCCGGTCGCCCAGGTGGGCCTGGATCTTCTCGATGGTGGCGCTCATCACCGGGCAGGCGCCGGTGCAGGTCGTGAACATGACGTTGATGATCACCGTCTTGCCCTGCATCAGGTCCGAGTAGAGACGCATCTCCCGGCCGTCCTGGTTCACCAGCTTGACGTCGCCGAAGTACTTCTGGCCGGGAGATTCGGCGGCCTGACCCCAGGCCGCGCCGAGGGCCAGCAGGCCCGCCACCAGGGTGATTCCGAGTGTCGTTTTCATCAGCGTGACTCCTTCTTGGCGACGGCTGGCGGTGCCATCTGGCCGATCAGCTCGGCCAGCTTGGCCGGCGGCGCCAGGCCATAGGCCCGCGTCCAGCGATGCGCCGCGTCGTTGCCGAGCAGCACGAGAGGAGAGTGATCGGCGACGCCGGCCGTGAAGACGCCCAGGGCCTTGAGCAGGCGGTTGACCTCGTTGCGGTCGCCGGTGACCAGCGTCCAGCCGGGGGCGGCGCCAAATTTTCCGGCCCAGGCTTTGAGCCGCTCGGGGGTGTCGGTGGCGGGATCGACGGAGACGGAGATCAAATGCACGTCCTTGCCCGCCAGGAGCTTCTGGAGCTTGGCGAAGGTCGCGCCCATCGGCGGGCAGATGGTGGTGCAGGTGGTGAAAACGAAGTTCATCGCCACCACTTTGTCCTTCACCAGGTCGGAATAGAAATGCACGGGTCTGCCGTCCTGATCGATCAGCGACACGTCAGGGACGTTGAGGCCGCCCAGCGGCTGGGCCTCGGGAGCCGTCGCCTGGGCGGCGGCGGGCAGTCCCGCGACGGAGAGGCCCATGGCGAGGGAAAAGGCTAAGGAAGCCATCAGGATCTTCATTTTTACTGCGCTCCTTCTTGAGCGGTCGAGCTGGCTTGGGTCTCCGCGGAGAGAACCATATACGGCGATTTCTGGAACGACAATCCCGCCGACGCCACCTCGACAAAGACGTAGTAGATGCCGGCTTCTGCCGGCTTGAAACGGGTCTCGTAGATGCCCTGGCCGACCTCCGCGGCTACCTGCCGCTGCTGCCTGAGGCCTGGTGCGAGAAAGGTCAGCATGCGCACGTCCTGGAGACCGGTGCGCGGCGCGCCGCTTTTGGGGTCGGTGAGCTTGAAGCGGACCGCCATTTCGGAGCCGACGAGCACGGTTTTCGTCTCGCCGAGCGGCTCAATGCCGAGCGCCGGCTGGCGAGCGGCGGCCAGCGCCGGGTCCGCCGCGATTTTCACCGCAAAGCACTGCACCAGCTTGGGCGAATCGACGAACATCGCCAGCTCGTAGTCGCCGGCGCCGGCCATTCTAGCGGTCGTCTCGTACACGCCCGGCCGGACCTCGCGCAGGCTGCGGTCCACCACCAGGGCGGCCAGCGGCTGCTTGCCGTAGTTGTTGAAGTGGCCCATGGGAGCGGCCATGCCTTCCTTGTAGAAATAGATGACCTCGTCCTCGGGATTTGCCACCAGCACGGCGCTGGCCCCGGGAGCCTGTACGATGCCGGCCGCCGGCGTTGCCCGCGGCATGCGGCCGGGTGGGTGCTGGCCGCCGGGGAAGTCCACCACCGCCACCGGCTTGCCAGGCTCGCCCACCGTTTTGAGGGGGATCATCAACACCGTCTCGCTGCCCCGGTGACGGACGTAGGCGAGCTCGTCGCTGAACGCCACCTGGTCCGGCTCGTTTTCGACGTCCGCCGTCTGGATGATGCGGTTGCTCGCCGCGTCGACGATGAGCACGGTGTTCTCGTTGGGATTCATGACGAAGGCGAGGCGCCCGCCGGGAGCGAAGCGGATCTGCCCGAGGCCGGGGGTCGAGGCCATACGGGCCAACGGTTTCGGGTTCTTGGCGTCGACGGCGACGATGGCAGCACCCTCGGCGGCAGTACCCGCGGTGGTGACGTAGACGGCTTGAGCTTGAGTCGACCAGGCGAGAGAGACCGGACGAGCTCCCACGCGCACGTCCCGCAGCTTCGCGAGCTTGCCGGTGTCGAGCACCGAGACCGTACCGTCCGTCTCGTTGCTGACGAAGGCGAAACGGCTGTCGTCGCTGAACGCCAAGTCGTGCGCTCCCTTGCCGGTGGCGATGTCCGCCACCTTGCGCAGGGCGCGGCCGGCGAGAGCGTCGACCACCGAGACGCCGGCGTCGTTCGCCACCCAGAGGTACTGGCCGTCGGGCTGGAGGGCGAGACGGCGCGGGTGGGGACCGGTCGCGATCTCCGCCCGCACCTTCCAGCTCGAGGTGTCCACCACGGCGACGCTGCCCGCGCCGGGCATGGAGACGAACAGCCGCTCGCCGTCCGCCGACAGCACCCAATCCTCCCCGGGGCTCTTCAGGAAGACCATGGTCAGCAGCTTGCTGTTGCCGTAGCCGAAGAGGGGATCGACGACCGAGATCGTGGCGTCGTCGTTCAGCGCCAGCACGTAGTAGGTGTTGAGATCGAGCTCGGGGCGGGAGAGCATGGAGCCGCCGATGAAGGCCTCCACTTTTTTCTGACAGTCGGCGGGGGCCTCCGGTCGCAGTCCCCGGGTGGCTCCCGCGCGATCCATCCAGCCGCCGGGATAGAGTCCGGTCAGCGGAGTGCCGGTGAGCTTGTCGGTGACCTTGAGGCTGACCCGGGCCTCCTGCCCTTCCAGGACCGGGCCCGGCTTGCCGTCGACCGGCTCGACCTTCACCTCGACAGAGATACCGTCCTGCACGATCTTCTTGTTGCCGGCCGTCTCCGCCGCCCCCAGCGGGCCAGCCACGGCGATGACGGCCAGGGCGGTGAAGAGAAGTCCGGTCCAGCGGCGGACAACGAATCCGGGAGTGAGCTGCATCGTCATCGTTTGGCTCCTTGTTGGCACAGGCGATAGGCTCTTGGGTGCGCAAGCGAGAAGATAAAGGGGCGTTCCTTACAGCAGGATTACAGGGCCCTGTCCTGTAATCTACGACCGGCTGCACTAAGGGGGTGCCTCCAAAGTGGTTGCCGACCACGCCTGCGCCGCCAGGGATTGAAATCACCTGGCTACCCTCTATAGTCCCTACGGGACACGGGAAGAACGAAATTGCAGTCCCGGAGGGGACAAGCGTTGGTAGCCAGGCGATTCAATCCCTGGCGGCGTTTTTGAGTCACCCACTGTTCCAATAGGTGATCACCGTTTGAGAGTCCTGGTCGTCGAAGACGAGAAGGTTCTCGCGCAGGCTCTGGTCGAGGTCCTGGAGGGAGAGTTCTACGCCGTCGACCACGCGGGCGACGGGGAAACGGCATCGGAGCTGGCGGACGTCAACGAGTACGACCTGGTGGTGCTGGACTGGACCATCCCGCCGCCGACCGGCATCGAGCTGCTGCGCTCCTGGCGCCGCGCGGGCCGCGAGATGCCGGTTCTGATGCTCACCGCCCGCACGGCGGTCCACGACAAGGTCGACGGGCTGGACACCGGCGCCGACGACTTCCTTTCCAAGCCGTTCTCCCTCCCCGAGTTCCTGGCCCGCGTGCGCAGCCTGCTGCGGCGCCGGGCCAAGCCCCTCCAGGCGACGCTCTCGGCGGGCGACCTGGCGATGGATCGGGCCGGCCGCCGGGTGACGGTGGACGGCCGCGAGCTCGATCTCTCGCCCAAGGAGTTCGCGCTGCTCGAATACTTCCTCACCCACAAGGACGTGGCCGTCTCCCGCACCGAGCTGTCCGACCACGTGTGGGACGACTCCTTCGATTCGCTGGCCAACGTCATCGACGTCACCGTCCACCGGCTGCGCAAGAAGATCGACGGCGAGGGCGGTGACCGCGGCGGTAAATTGCTGCACACGCTCAAGGGAGTTGGCTACGTCCTCAAGAGCCAGCGCAGCTGAAGCGCCGCCGCCCATCCGGATGCCGGCGGCGATCCTCGTCCTGGGGATCGTGTCGCTGGTCCTGTGGCTCGGCACCGACGTGCTGCGCACGCGGCTCATCACCCAGGACACCGCACTGTTGCGCGCCGCCGCCGAGATCCAGTTGAACGCCGCCATGGCGCACCTGTGGCTGGAGGAGTACGTGACCGGCGACAGCGCCAACCTGGCGGAGGTATGGAGCGACCTCGACCGCGCCGAAGGCTTGACCCGGGCCATGCTGGAGGGCGGCGGGCCGAAGTCCCCCGCGCCGAACCTGCAGCCGCTCGAAAACCCCGACCTGCGCCGGCAGGCCGAGCGGCTGGCCGGCCGCGTGCGCGAGCTGCGGCAGAGTGCGCGCCGCCGCCAGGAAGGCGTAACTCGGGGCGCGGACGTGGGGATCGGCTCCGCCGCCGACGAAGCCTTCGACCGCCTGTTCTTCCAGCTCTCGGGCGAGGCGCGCCGGTTGGAGGCCGCCATCGAGATCCAGCGAGAGCGCGACGAAAGCCGCAGCCGCATGCTGCTCGGCGGCCTCCTGGCGGCCTGGATCGTCCTCATCGCCGTGGCCGCCGCCGGCATGTGGAGCCGCGAGCGCCACCGCCGCGCGGCCGAGGCGGCCCTGCGCCGAAGCGAGGCCCAGTTGCTCCAGGCGCAAAAAATGGAAGCCGTGGGCCGGCTCGCCGGCGGCCTCGCGCACGACATCAACAACTACGTCAACGCCATTACCAGCCAGTGCGAGCTGGTGCTGATGAAGGCCCAGCCGGGCGATCGGGTGGCGGGCAAAATGGAGCTGGTCATTGCCACGGCCGGCAAGATCACGGCCCTCATCCGGCGCCTGCTGGCTTTCAGCAAGCAGCAGCCGGTAGCGCCGGAGGTCATCGATCTCAACGAGGTCGTCGACGGCTTGCGGGGCATGATGAAGCGCCTGATCGGCGAGGACCTCCAGCTTGAAACCTTTCTGGCACCGGACCTCTGGCGGACGCGGGTCGATCCGACGCAGGTGGAGCAGATCGTCGTCAACTTGCTGGTCAATGCGCGGGAGGCGAGCCCGCGCGGCGGCAAGGTGACGATCGAGACGGCGAACGCCACCCTCGGCGCGGATTACCTGCGCCAGAATCCCACCGTGCAGGCCGGCGACTACGTCCTGCTCGCCCTCTCCGACAACGGCAGCGGCATCCTGCCGGAGATCCGCGACCGCATCTTCGAGCCTTTCTTCACCACCAAGGAGGGGACGGAGGCCCGCGGCCTGGGTCTCGCGAGCGTCTACGGCATCGTCCGGCAGAACGCCGGCCACGTGGCCGTCTACAGCGAGGTGGGGCGGGGGACGACGTTCCGCATCTACCTGCCGCGGACCCTCGAAGCCGCCGCGGCGCGGACGCTGGAGCCCGCTCTGGCGCGGCCGGCCGGCGGCGGCGAGATCCTGCTGCTGGTGGAGGACAACGACGAGTTGCGAAGGGCCACCCGGGGAGTGCTCGAAGCCCTCGGCTATCGCGTTGCCACCGCCGCCAACGGCTCGGAGGCCCTCGCCGTCCTGGAGGAGCTCGACGGCAAGATCGACCTGGTGATCTGCGACGTGGTGATGCCGGGCATGAGCGGTCCCGAGGTGGTCGAGCGGCTGCGCGCCCGCAGCCCCGAGATCCGGGTGATCTTCATGTCCGGCTACACCGACAACGTGGTGGTGCGCCACGGCATCCTGGAAGGAGAGTACGACTTCCTGGAGAAACCTTTCTCGACCGACCGCCTGGCGGCGAAGATCCGCGGCGCCCTGGCGACCATGCCGAGCTAGGAGCCCTGCACCGAGCGTCCTGCCCGTCCGGCCCAACGGGCCGGGAGAACGGAGCCCAGGGCTTAAGGCCGCAGGCCGATGCCCTGGGTGGAGAGATTGCTGGCGCGGTGCGGCCTGAAAGCGCCGCGAGACCGCGAGGCCCGGAACGAGCTCAGTCCCGTATAAGCCGCCAGCCTTGGATTCCCTCGCTCGTCGACCAAGGCATTGACGAGGTTAAGGAATCGTCGTATGATTTAATGATCTAAGAATTAAGGAGATAGCCAGGCCCGAGGGATTCTGAGACGAAGCTGGGTCAGAGTGAGGTCGGCCGGCGGGGTCGCAAGAAGCATGAGGAAAGGCTCTGATAGAATAGATTGGTTCCGTTCTGCGAAGGCAAGATTTCGGTCCAGCCAAAGTGGCCTGGAGAATCTCTATGAAGAACTGGTCTCGCGTTCTGCTTCTCGCCGGTGTCCTTACCATGACCAGTTTTGCAATCGTAGAAGCTGATCCTTGGCAGGTGAATACGTGCTACATCCTCTGTGATGGCGCACAGTACATAGTGCCTGGCAACTCCCTCTGGGAGTGTTGCACGGGGACTTATCGCTGTCCGGATAATACCCCTCCGTATGGGATCGAATGGAGCGGTGGGCCCGGGGAGTTTCCGACGTTCTGTGGGCCCTTTGAGGATTAAGTGCGCTGAGTGGCGAAGAGCTTCCGCGTCTCGAGTAGGCCTGGTTTCGAAACCTTGTTGCGAAGTGGCCCGCAAGAGGCTGCGCCTCTTGCTACCATCGTTCAACTCCCGAAGACTTGCAGCTTGGCGCCTCCGCTGCGCTCCGGCACCACAGCACCGCACCCAAAACAGGAGCCAAGGCAATTTGCCCGACGCACCGGGCGGCGGGTTCTTGATGAGCGACGACACCGACTCGCCCCGTAGTGAGAGTCGGAGTTGCCGGATGACCCGATAAAGCTGACGGGTCATCCGTCGAGGGCCTCAGTTGCCGACGATCCGCACAAGCGCCGTTCCGGGATTGTCCTTGGCTGATTTTTGCAGGGAAATGACCTGGCTCAGCAAGGACAGGCCGTGCATCGACCGCCCGGTATCACATGTCGGTGGCTTCAGTTGAAGACTTCCAGGCATGTTGCACGGGACCAGTTTCTCGGGGTCCGACTTGGGAATGGCAAATCTCTCCTGCGCCGTCTCCGCATCGATGAGGGTGCTGGTGCACGCCCCCGCGGGCCTTGCCACGAAGAGAGGCTGAAGGCGGTCTTGGATGCAGACGTAGGGCACCATGGGCGAGGCCTCCCGGTTGGCCAACCGCATTAACTCGCCGAGGTAATAGAGAATCGCCTCCGGCGACCGCAGGAAGAATGTCGTGGTCTTTGAGTCGTCATTGGAGATCGCAATCTTGGCGCTCTCCTGCGGTAATGCCTGGAGATATAAGGCCTTTCTCGGGCTCGCAGCCGGCGGCGGCTCCACATCGGCAACATCCTTGTCTTGGTTCCCGAACTTGAAGCGGAAGTCCGTCTGCTTTTTCTGAAGCTGGTAGACCTTGTCGCCGGCCGGGGTGAGAACCAGCCCCTCCTTGGACATCTCGACCAATTTACTGAGATTTGTGAGCTTCTCCTCGGGGAGAATGGGGCCGATGTTCACCGGGACAGGCACTTCCTCGATATCCGGCTCCTGAGCGAGGAAGTGCTGGACCCAGTCGCCGAAGTCTTGCAGCTTGGTGGCCTTCAGGTCCGCGCTGTCAGGATAGTTCAGCAGAACCTTGGTTTGATCTCCATCTTTGATTTCAACCTTCTGCACGAACAGATAGAGCAGCAACGCGTGCGGCCAGCCCTGCATCCAGTAATAGTTGAGAGTATCTTTTCCCAGCGGGGTCAGGAAGCCGCGCATGAATTCCTGGGTATCCAAGACCGACAGCGTGAATGTCGGATTGGCTGAGACGTCCCGCCGAAGGAAGGAGTATAGGCGCGAGCCAGAGTGTCCGTGATGTTGACTCCAGTCGCGGAGCTCGAGGTCGCGGCCGCCTTTTGCCCGGTGCCCGTATAGGTACCTCCGAGGGTGCCCGTGAGGCTCGTCGAGAGGTTGCCGGTGAGACCGGAGATTCCGGTCAGGTACATGGGGAGGCGTTCTTTCGCGCGGATGATGTTGAGAAGCAGCATCTCGTTCT
>DATIOS010000458.1:0-10215 GCA_035472915.1 Thermoanaerobaculia bacterium | reverse complement strand
ATGGCACCCTGGAGTACCAGCCCTACGGCACTCACCGCGAGGCGATCCACTCGGTGTCGCGCAACCACCTCAACCGGGTGCTGCTGGGCCTGGCCTTGGAGCAGCCCACCCTCGAGTGCTATTTCAAAAAGAAGATCCTCGAGGTGGACCTCGGCCAGCCGTCGCTCACCCTGCGCGACCTGCGCACGGCCGAGCTCACGGAGTACCGTGGCGACCGCCTCTTCGGCGCTGACGGCGCCCACTCGGCGGTGCGCAGCCAGATGCAGCGCAGCCGCCGTTTCAACTTCACCCAGGAGTATCTCGACCAGGCCTACAAGGAGCTCAGCGTGGCCCCCGGCGCCGACGGCGGCTGGGCGCTCGAAGGCAACGCCATCCACATCTGGCCGCGCAACCACTACATGCTGATCGGTTTTCCCAACCTGGACCACAGCTTCACCCTCTCGCTGCACATGCCTTACGAAGGAGTCCAGCCGGCGTTCTCCTCGGTGCTCACGCCGGCCGACCTGCAGGAGCTGTTCGAGACCTCGTTCCCCGATGCTGTCCACCTGCTGCCGAACCTGGCGGCCGACTTCTTCGGGCGGCCGGAAGCCTCGATGATCACCGTCCGCTGCTTCCCGTGGACCTTCGAGGACAAGGTGCTGCTGATCGGCGACTCCGCCCACGCCATCGTCCCCTCCTATGGCCAGGGGGCCAACTCCGGCTTCGAGGACTGCTCGGTGCTCGCCGACTGCATCGCCGAATGTGGCGACGACTGGCGGCAGGTCTTCGCCCGCTTCGAGGCCCAGCGCAAGCCCAACGCCGACGCCATCGGCGACCTCGCCCTCCAGCACTTCCAAGAGCTGCGCGACCTGGTCGGCGACCGCGAGTTTCAGCTGCGCAAGAAGGTCGAGCGCCGGCTCAACGAGCTCTACCCGGCCGGCTACATCCCTCTCTACAACCTGATCTCGTTCACTCGCGTCACCTACGTCGAGGCGCTGAAGCGCGAGATCGAGCAACGAGCCTTCCTCGATCGCGTGATGGCGAGCGCCACCGTCCGCGAGCGCCTGGAGCGCGGCGACCCTGAGGAGTCGCTCGATCCCCTGCTGAGCGACTTGACGATGGAGTTCTTCGGCCAGCCCGTGACGCGGTAGCCGGTTGCGCGCGCTTTCTGCTTTTGATATGGTCTATTGACATAGACCCTAAGGAGGCGCCATGGGCAGGACCCTGAGGTGTGTGCCGTGGAAGTCCGCTCTCATCTTGCTGGCGCTGCAGGGCATGGCCGCGACCGCCACGGCGGCGACGACGTCCGTCTGCGCCCTCGACGACCGGCCGGGAGCGACCCTGTTGTTGCCGTACTTCGAGGTCGACCTCGACCATGCGGATGGCCCTACGACCCTGTTTTCGGTGAACAACGCCTCGGCCATGGCGGTGCTGGCCAACGTCGTGCTGTGGACGGACCTCGGAGTCCCTACCTTCAGCTTTCCGGTCTACCTGACTGGTTACGACGTCCAGACCTTCAACCTGCGCGACCTGTTCACAGGCAACATGGTGAAGACGGCGTCGGCCGCGCAAGATCCTGGCGACACCATCAGCCCGAAGGGGATTTTTTCACAGGACGTCGCGATCGACTCCTGCAACGGTTTTCTGCCGCAGCCCGACCTGCCGGCGGCCGTGCGCGACCATTTGCGGGCGGCGCACACGGGCCAGTCCTCGCCGGTGTGGAACGCCTGCGGCGGCCAGAACCGCGGCGACCACGTCGCCCGCGGCTACCTGACGGTCGACACGGTGAGCCGCTGCGCGACCCTGACGCCGGCCGACCCGGGATACTTTGGCCCCGGCGGGGTGGCGACCGGCCAAAACGTCCTGTGGGGAGACTTCTTCTACGTCGACCCGGCCAAGGACTACGCGGACGGCGACAACCTGATCCGCCTCAAGGCGGATCCCACGGCCTTCACCGGCAAGCCGACGTTCTACAGCCGTTACGTGAACGGTTCGGGAGCCGACGGCCGCCAGCCGCTGCCCCCCGACTGGGCGGCGCGCTACATCGCCTCCAGCGGCTTCACCGAGGGTACGGACCTGATCGTCTGGCGCGACAGCGGCCAGGTGACGACGCCCTTCCCCTGCGGCCTCAAACCGTCCTGGTATCCGCTGCTGGTATCCAGCTACGTCGCTTTCGACGAGGAAGAGCATCCGTTCATCCCGCCGTCGTTCCCGTTCTCCGAGTGGTCCCCGGGGCCGAAAGCTCAGCCCCCCTTGCCGCCGGCGGACCAGCTGCCGGCGGAGGCCAACCGCCTGCAGGTGGGGACGGAGAACCTCGCGGTGCCCTTCGATTTCGGCTGGATCTACCTCTATCTCTCGGCGCCGAGCCACGTTCCGCCCTTCGGGTTCGCCTCACTGCAGGGCTGGGTGGGGGTGGTGATGAAGGCCGGCGGCCGGTTCAGCGTCGGCTTCGGCGGTACTCCTCTTTCCAGCGGCTGCAGTCCTAGCAACCAGGTTCTACCGCCATTCTGAGGAGACGGCATATGACCTCCCGTTTATTCTGTCTGCTCGCCGTCGCCCTCCTGCTCGCTCCCTCCGGGGCCTTCGCCGAGATCTGCTCGCTCGACAACGCGCCGGCCGCCACGCTGCTGCTGCCCTACTTCGAAGTGGATCTCGATCATCCCGGCGGCCAGACGACCCTGTTCACCATCAACAACGCCTCGGCCACCGCCGTGATCACCAACGTCGTGATCTGGACCGACCTCGGCGTTCCGACGCTCAATTTCCCTCTCTACCTCACCGGTTACGACGTCCAGACCATCAACTTGCGTGACGTGTTCAACGGCGCCCTGGCGCGGACCGCGTCCGTCGGCCAGGACCCGGGCGACCTGCTGAGCCCCAAGGGCCATTACTCACAGGACATCAACTTCGCCTCCTGCAACGGCCTGCTGCCGGTTCCGGCGGCCCTGCCCGCGGATTTCGTGGCGTCCCTGCGCGCCGCGCATACGGGAAGGAGCTCCGCGGTGCTCGGCGGCTGCGCCGGGCGCAATCTCGGCGACAACCTGGCCCGCGGCTATATCACCGTCGACACCGTGAACCAGTGCACCCTGCGGACGCCCAATTTTCTGGAGGGGTACTTCGGGCCGAACGGTGTGACGACCGATCAAAACGTCCTCTGGGGTGACTTCTTCTACGTGGATCCGGCCAACAACTTCGCCGACGGCGAGAACCTGGTGCGCATCGAAGCCTTCCCCGGGGCCTTCAAGCCGGGGGATGCCACCTTCTACGGGCGTTACGTGAACGGCTCCGGGATCGATAACCGGGAGCCGCTGGCCACCGTCTGGGCCTCGCGCTTCGCCGTCGGCGGCGCCTTTTCCGGCGGCACCGACCTGGTGGTCTGGCGCGACAGCGGCCGAAGAGTCGGGCCTTTCGCCTGCGGCACGTCGCCGCCAGGCTTTCCGCTGGCCCTGGTCAACGAAGCGACTTTCGACGAGCAGGAAAGGGCGGAGACCCCGTTCTTCCCCTGTATTGGTTGCCAGCCCGGTCCGCAGGTCGGCGCCTTCCCGGCCGAGGCAGGCCGAGTGCAGGTCGGAAGCCCCGACTTCCTGGTGCCGTTCGACTTCGGCTGGCTCGTTCTCGACCTCAAGATCCCGCCTCCAGGACAGGGGGACAACGGGTTTCGCCAAGGTTGGGTGGGGACGGTGATGAAGGCCCAGGGCCGCTTCAGCGTCGGCTTCAGCGCCACTCCCGTCGACACGGCTTGCGATCCAATGCCTTTCATGCCCTGAGCGGTTGTCTCGAAAGTGGTTGACGACGGAGGCCTATGACGCCAGGGATTGAAATCACCTGGCTACCCTCTATAGTCCCTATGGGACACGGGAAGACCGAGATTGCAGTCCCGGAGGGACAAGCGTCGGTAGCCAGGGATTTCAATCCCTGGCGGCGCCGACGTCTCTGTCTCCCCTTTTGAGACACACCCCGAGCTGAATGACTGCCGCCGCCGGCCTCACCGCAGGTTTCGTCTTTCCCGTGCTGGGACTGGCGGCCACCGCCTGGGTGCTGGGCCTTGGTGCCACCCGGGCCCTGGGCCTCACCTTTTTCGGCCGGCTCGAGAAGGCGGTGCTGTCCACGATCCTCGGCCTCGCCCTCGCCGTGTTCGTGCTGTTCCTGCTGGGCCTCGCCGGCCGGCTGCAGACCGTACCGGTGCTGCTGGTGGCCGCGCTCGTCCACCTCTTCGGCGCTCCGGTCTGGCGTGAGATCTGGCAAGACCTCCGCGCCGGCGGCGTCCGGCCTGCCTGGGTGGCGGTTCTCCTGCTGGTCGCCGTCCCCTTCGCGCTGCCGGCTCTCTATCCGCCGTCGGCCTTCGACGGCACCCTCTACCATCTCCCCTTCGCCCGGGCCTTCGTCGAAACCGGCGGCCTGCCCTATCTCGCGGACCGGCGTTTTCCCGTCTTTCCCCAGGCCAACGAGATCCTCTTCGCCGCCGTCATGCTCTTCGGCCGTGACGTGGCGGCCCAGGGCGTGCAGCTCTTCGCCACCCTGCTCACCGCCGCCCTCCTGGCACTGTGGGCGCGGCGATCCTTTCCCGGCTTCAAGGTTGCGGCACCGCTGGCCGCCGCGATCTTTCTCGGCAATCCTCTCGTCTCCTACCTGGCCGGCACCGCCTATATCGAGCCGGGGCTGACCCTCTTTTTCACCGGCGGGCTCTATGCCGCGGACCGTTGGCGGCAAACGGCGGACCGGCGCTGGATCGTTCCCGCCGCGGTCCTCGCCGCCACGGCCGCGGACGTCAAATACCTGGGGCTCTATGGTCTTGGCGTTGCGGCTCTCCTGGTGGCCCTGGCGGGGAAGGAGCCGCGGCCGGGGAAGGAGCGCGCGATCGACCTCGCGCTGTTCGGCGGCGCCGCCCTCGTCTTCCTGGCGCCCTGGTACCTCCGTCTCGTCCTCCTCACCGGCAACCCGGTGTTCCCCTATGCGGCTGGTCTCTTCGGCGCCAATCCCTGGCAGGCTTTGCCGGACCCCAATCGGGAAGGAACCCTGGTGCAGCGCCTGGTGCGCGCGGCGAGCATCCCGTGGGACCTCGTCTTCCGCCGTAAAGCCAATGGCTGGCTGCCCCCGGCATCGCCGGTCTACCTCGCCGCCATTCCCCTGCTCGTCGCGGGGGCGATCCGGGATGCCCGGTGGCGCCGCTGGCTGGCGGTCTGGCTGCCGATCGTTGCCGTCTATGCTCTGGCTTGCTCGTGGCTGCCGCGGGACGGCCGCTATCTCGTCCCGGTTCTCCCCCTGGCAAGCCTGGCCGTGGTGGGGTCGATCGCGGCGTGCGCCGGCCGTTGGCAGGGCTCGCGGCTCCTGGCCTGGGGGCTCTGCCTGGGCTGCCTGGCGCCGGGCTGGCTCTACGGCTTCTATTGGATGGCGCGCAATGGTCCGTTGCCGTTGACGCCGCCCGGGCGGGAGGCTTTTCTCGCCCGCAAGATCCCCGGCTATACGGCCGTCGCCTGGCTCAACCGCATGCGAGGGAAACGCTACACCGTCTGGGTATTTCGCGACGAGCAGGCAACCTATTTCGCCGACGGCAGGTTCCTGGGCGATCTGACAGGGCTGGCGAGCTACCACCGCGTGCTCGCCGCGTCTCCGAGCCCGGAGGCTTTCCACCGTGAGCTGCACCGGCTGGGGGCGGACCATCTCCTGCTTCCCGCCGCCTTTGCGAAGGAGCTTCCCTTCCCCGAGGACACCGCGTTCCGGCGCTGGTTCGAGCCGGTCTACCAGGACGCCGGCTCCCGGGTCTACGCGTTGCGCCCGGCGCCTACTCCCGCGGCCGGATCTCCGCCACCAGGTCGTTGAAGTAGAAGCCCGCCCAGAGCAGGAAGGGGAGGGAGAACTTGAAGGGCAGATCCAGAAGATGCTTGCCGAGACCCCAGAAGTTGCGGCCGAAGGCGCCATAGTGTTCGAGGCTACAGGCCCCGAGCTGGGTGGCGTAGGCGAACTTCACGTAGAAGAAGATCAGCAGGATGTCGAAGAAGACGGTGATGAGCACGGCCCATCCCAGGTTCTCCAGCCGCCGGCGCCAGGGCACCTTCGGCACGGCAAGGAAGAGGACGCCGAGCATCAGCAGGTGGAAGTGGACGTCGGTCACCCGGAAGGAGTGGACGAGGCTCTTGGCGGGGGGGAAGTCACGCCGCTGGACATAGGCGAAGTGGTCGTCCTTGCGCAGCAGATTGGTGACGTTGGGGCTCTCCGTGAGCCGCACCAGATTCTCGGCGCTGCCCAGCAGGAAGCGGTTGTAGAGCGGAGTCGCGACCAGCCAGAGCAGGGCCACAGGAATCACCCACAGCAGCGCGTTGAGAACGAGCTGAAGGCCCCAACTCCGTCGCAGGCTCTTGACGGTCGCCATCAGGTGGCGGGCTCGCTGGCCAGGGGCGCGGCGAAACGGTTCGCCCAGAAGATCCACAGCAGCACGCCGCAGAGGATGACGATGGTCTGCCAGATCACCGTGTGCGAGGTGTCGAAGATCTTCGGGAAGTAGACGCCGGTGAGGAACAGGGCCACCACCCGCACCAGGTTGACCACCTGGATGGCCAGGATGCCAAGCCCGAGCCCGGCAAGCCGCGACTTCCAGGAGGCGGGGAAAGCGAGCACGGCGGCGATGAAGATGAACATCGCCTCGATGCCGTTGCAGCCGTTGCGGATGTTGACCGCGAAGCGGGGGTTGCGGATGACCGTGCCGGTCATCGTGACGTTCTGTCCCAGCAGGTGCAGCACACCGCCGCTCAGCCAGGCGACGCCGGCGGTGAACGGCTCCACGACGTGGTCATTGACCCAGTTGACGGAGATCAGGGTGAAGCTGCCGCCGAGGATGACGACGAAGAGGATGAGGAACGTCAGCTCCCGCCGGTTGCGCTGCCAGAACGAGCCGGCGGCGGAGGACGGGGGCTTCGAGGCGGTCTGTTTGTTGGCCATGCGGGTGCAATCCTACCTTGGAGGCGGTCTGGATTGAAATCCCGGATGGCTGATTGGCCCTGTCCGGTGGTACGGCGGGCACGTCCTGCGGCTTGCCAGCCGCGCCAGGTGGTTTACCGGACGTGGCAGGTGACACGCATGACGTGGCAGGTGGAACGCCAGACGTGGCAGGCCTAACAAATGAAGTGGCAGGCGTGACGCCGGGCATGGCAGGTGGAACGCCGGACGTGGCAGGTGTAAGACAGGGCATGGCAGGCGACACGCGTGACGTGGCAGGTGTGAAACCGGGCGTGTCAGGTGAAACAAATGGCGCGGCAGGCGTAAGACCGGGCATGGCAGGCGACACCCATCGCGTGGCAGGCGTGAGACCGGGCGCGTCACGTGAAAGGCAGGGCGTGGCAGGTGAGACACATGACGTGGCAGGTGTGAGACCGGGCGTGTCAGGTGAAACAAATGGCGTGGCAGGTGAAAGGCAGGGCGTGGCATGTGAAACGCCGGACGCGGCAGCCGTAAGACCGGGCGTGTCACGTGAAAGGCATGACGTGCCCGGTGACAGGCCGGACGTGCCCGGTGAAAGGCAGAGCGTGCCTTGTGATCCGCCGGGCATGTCCGGTGAAAGGCCGGACATGACATGGTAGGTGCCAGGCGGGTCACTCCCCCGGCAGCACCTTCTCGATCCGGCGGTCCGGCACGAACCACATGACCGCGACCAGAACGTACAGGGTCATGGAAATCCGGGGGTCCACGAACGCCATGGGGATCGCCGCCGCATAGAGAATCAACGAAGTCGTGCCTTTATAGTCTTTTCCCATGGCCCTGGCCAGCGCGGAATCCTGGCCGTGGTAGGCGACCAGGGAACGGGCCAGGAAGGTGTAGGCCAGTGCGGCCATGATCAGGACGACGCCATAGACGGCGACCGGCAGGGCGGCAAAGTGGTTCTCGCCCATCCAGCCCGTGGCGAACGGAACCAGCGACAACCAGAACAGCAGGTGCAGGTTCGCCCAGAGGATGCGGCCGTTGACCTTGTGCGTCGCGGCCAGCATGTGATGATGGTTGTTCCAATAAATACCGACGTAGACGAAGCTGAGGACGTAGCTGAAGAGGACGGGGACCAGCGGTCTCAAAGCCGCCAGGTCCGCCCCGTGCGGAACCCTCAGCTCCAGCACCATGATGGTGATGATGATGGCGAGCACGCCATCGCTGAATGCTTCCAGACGTCCCTTGCCCATTCGCTTGATCCCCTTTTACCGGAGAGGCGAAGACTACCAGAGCTCTCGGGTAGGATTCCGTCGTGTCGATACCGGCTACCGCGCCTCCGTCCTTCCGCTGGCCCGCCGCGGTCTGCTGGCTCGTCCTCGTCGTATTCCTCTTCCCTGGCGTCGGCAGCTCCCTGGGTCGCGGCCTCGAACCCTCCTGGGCTTATGCGGTCAATGCCCTGCCCTTTTCCGATCGCCTGCCGGGTCGCGACGTGGCCTTCACCTACGGCCCTCTGGGCTGGCTTTTCGTTCCGGCCGACTTGGGGCAACACCTTTTCCTCTCCTTGTTCTTCTGGTTCGGCATGCACGCCCTGTTCGCACTGGCCCTGCCCCGGGTTCTACGGCGAGCGTCCGTGCTCGGCGCGGTGACCTTTACCGGCTTTCTGCTGGCCAGCTACACCCTCGGCCTGGGCGCCGACTACGGGTTGGTGCTCACCCTCGGATTCCTTCTCCTTCCAGATCTCTTGGAGACAGCGCGCGTCCCGTGGGCGCCGGCGCTGGCCGCCGCCCTCGCGGTCGTCTTTGGCCTGATCAAGCTCAGCTTCGGCCTTTCGGCCGTGGCCCTCCTCGGGTCCTTCTGCCTCGTCGCGTTCCTGCGCCGGCAGCCAGGGCGCGGTCGCCTGCTGGCCGCGGTGGCGGGAGGCGCAGCGGTGGCTCTCGCCGTCGCCGTGCCGCTCTGTTTCGGAGGATTGGGAAACGCCTGGCGGTGGCTCGGCCTGCAAAGCGAGCTTGCCCGAGGCTATGCCGCCGGCATGGCATTGCCGGCGGACGCCGCGGACCTGGTTTCGGGCCTCGTGGCACTGGCGCTCGTCGGCGGGCTTCTCCTTCGCGCGCGCATGAAGGGTTCCATCCTCGCCGGCCTGTGGGGGATGTTCCTTCTCCCGGTCTGGCTGGGGTTTCAACACGGCTTCATTCGTGGGGACGCGGCCCACACCGTAGCGTTTTTCCCCTTCGCGCTCGGCGTTGTCGCGACGGGATTCCTTCTTGCCCGCCATCCAGTGGAGAAGCGGGCGACCGGCGGTGCCGCGTTTGTCCTCCTGTTTCTAGCCGTTGCCTGCGTCCTGCGTTTCGGCGGAGTACCTGTTCTGAAGGGTCAGCTCGACGTGCTCCTCGGCCTTCGGGGCTTCCGGGGGCTCTCCGCCGCAATGCACCCGGCAGCCCTACACCGCCAAGTCGCTCTGGAACAGGAGAGAGCGCTGGCTCCGTCGCGGCTGCCGGAGGATTTTGTATCGCCCGTACGTGCCGCCGGACTGGGCGTGGACGTGCTGCCCTGGGAGCTGTCGTATCTGCCGGCCAACGGTCTGCGCTGGGTGCCGAACCCGACGCTTCAGCTCTACGCGACCTTGACCCGAAGGCTCGATAATCTGACCGCACGCCACTTTGCGGGCACCGACGCCCCGGACCTGCTCCTCACCCAGGGAGGGAGCATCGACGGACGTAACCTACTCTGGGACACCCCCGAAACCTGGCGGGCCATCTTTGCCGCCTACGAGCTTGACCCTTGGCGGCCCGCAGCCGACCTTCTGGCACTGCGGCGTCGTCCGCGGCCCCAAAGTTGGCGATTGGAGCCAAGAGGAGAAATCGCCGTGCCGGCCGGCACCTGGATAGACGTCCCGAGAGCCATCGCGGGAAGCTGGACCTTCGCGGCCCTGGAGCTTTCGCCGAGCTTGCGGGGCCGGCTGGACCGGTGGCTCCTCGGCTTGGCGCCCCTCCTGATGGAGACCGTCGACGATCACGGCAATCGCCAAACCGTTCGCATTCTCGCCGAGACCGCCCACGGCGGCCTGCTGCTGGCCCCCTACGCCTCAAATCTGAACGAGATTGCGACCCTGTGGAACGCCCCCGCCAGCCTCCCGCACATCGTCCGCTTCCACCTCGCCGGTCCTGGACTCGGCGACGCCACGACGGTCAAGGTTCGCTGGCTTGCGGCTAACTTCCTAGAAGCCAGCCGGAACCCGCCCTGCGGGCAGCCGCAACCATGTTGGTGGCCGGCACCGTTCTGCCGCGACCGCCCGGCCCCTAGCGTCGATGGCACTACCCGAAC
>DATIOS010000457.1:0-4597 GCA_035472915.1 Thermoanaerobaculia bacterium | reverse complement strand
TTCGGCGATACCGCGGAAGCCTTGATGAATGGGAATGCCGATCTGAAACACCGTATTACCGTCGATCTTCATCGGCTTGATGCGTTTGGTGACGAAGGCCTTGGCCAGGTAGTGGCTGCGGGCGCTCGTCACCTTCACTTTGTCGCCGCCCTGGATGCCCAGCTTGGCGGCCAGCTCGACGGGAATCTCGACGAACGGCTCGGGGATGAGCTGCACGTTCACCGGGTTGTTCTTGGTCCAGTAGTGGTAGTGCTCGGTGAGCCGGTAGGTCGTACAGATGACGTTGAACTCGTCGCCCGCCTTGGCGTACTTATCGGCCTCGGTGGTGAACTTCTTGACCACGGGATTATTTGACTGGTTCTTATGGAGCGGGTTTGCCACCGGGCTCTCGATAGGCTCGTAGTGCTCGGGGAACGGTCCGTCCGCGAAGGCGGCGAGAGGCGCGAAGATGCGGCCCACCCCTTCCGCGTTCATGATGAACGGTCCCATGTGATCCGACGGCGGCGAGTCCACCTTGAAATCGGGAACGTCGTTGCCGATCCACTTCTGTCCCGCCTCGCTCCACCAGATCTGCCGCCGCTCGGGATCCCACGGCTGGCCGGCGGGATTGCAGGAGGCCCGGTTGTACATCACTCGCCGGTTGGCCGGCCAGGACCAGGCCCAGCCTGGATAGATCCCCTGGCCGGACGGATCTTCCGTTCCCCGTCTCGCGAGCTGGGGACCGGCCTCTGTCCAGGAGCCGCAGTAGAGCCAGTTGCCGCAGGAAGTGGTGCCGTCGTCCTTGAGCCAGGCAAAACCTGGCAATTGCTGGCCCGCCTTGATCTGCTGCTTCGTCTTCGGGTCCTCGAGGTCGGCCAGGGCCTTGCCGTTGACCTCCTTGGCGAGCTCGGCGAGCGATGGATGTTTTGGATCGGTGTAGGGCCAGGTGAGGTTCAGGATGGGGTCGGGGAACTTGCCGCCCTCCTTCTTGTAAAGCTCCCGCACCTTGAGGAAGATCTGGGCCACGATATCCTGGTCCAGCCGCGCCTGTCCCGGCGGTGGCAGGGCGGCGTTTTTCCACTGCACCCAGCGCGAGGAGTTGGTCATCGACCCGTCCTTCTCGGCGAACCCCGCGCAGGGCAAGCGGTAGACCGTGGTGTTGATCTTCTTCATCTCGTCCTTGCTGATGCCCGGCGACATCCAGAACTCGCTGGTCTCATCCGGATAGATCTCGCCGACGACGAGGAAGTCGGCTTTCTTCAGCGCCTCGATGTTCTTTTGCGAATCGGGACCGATGGCGACGCCGTTCATGCCGAAGGCGAGCATCCCCTTGACGTTGCCGCGGTACATGTTGTCCCAGATGTTGGTCCAGGAGTAGTTGCGGTCGATCTTCGGCAGGTAATCGAAAGCCCAGTCGTTCTCCGCCTTGGCCGCGTCGCCGTACATGGCCTTGAGCAGCGAGACGGCGAACTTGGGTGTGTTGCTCCAATAGTTGAAGGAGTCCCACTCGGTGGGTTTCGAGGCGGTCGGCGTGATGCGGTGGGTGTAGGCCGCAAAGTTGACATCGGCGGGAGTCGGCACCTTCAGGTAGCCCGAAAGGTTGTCGTAGATCCCGGCCATGTCCGTCGCGCCCTGGATGTTCGAATGTCCACGCAGGGCGTTGACGCCGCCGCCGGCGCGGCCGACGTTGCCCAGCACCAACTGCAGCATGGCCGCGGTGCGGATGATCTGCGTACCGAAAGTGTGCTGCGTCCACCCGACTGCATAGATGATGGTGGCGGCCTTCTTCATGTCGCCGTCCTTGCGGATGGAGGTGAACAGGTCGGCGGCCTTGAGGAACTGATCTTTCGGAATTCCCGTGATGCGCTCGACCATCTCCGGCGTATAGCGGGAATACTGCTGCTTGAGCAGTTGGAAAACGCAACGGGGGTGCTGGAGCGAGAGATCGTAGGCGACGTTGGGCGGCAGGCTGGGGGGCGGAGGGCCCGCTGTCGGCAGCGCGGCGGCGCCCGTGGTACTCGGCGCGACCTTCGCCGCGCCGCCGCCGCCGGCTCCGGCCCCGGGCTTCGGAGCGGACTTTTCCGCCGATTTGGCGGCTGCAGCGGCGGCATTCGCCGGATGCGCGGCGCCGCTCGTGCCGCTGCCTGAGGCGGCCGCGGTGGCTGCGGCAGGCGCGGGCTTCGTGGTCACCGCGGGGATCGGTCCGACGTTGCCTCCCGCCTCATAGTTCCAGGTGGACTTGTCGTAGGTCTGCTTGGCGGCGTCGTACCCGGAAAACAGTCCATCCTCAGGAAGCTTGAAACCTTCCTTGACGATGAAGGCGGCGTTCGTGTAGTTGACGAGGTAGTCCTTGGCGATCCGGTTGTTCTCGATGGCGTAGCGGAGCAGGCCGCCGAGGAAGGCGATGTCGGCTCCGGCGCGGATTTGCAGGTGGAGATCGGCCACCGCGGCGGTGCGGGTGAAGCGCGGGTCCACGACGATCATCTGGGCGTTGCGCCGGCGTTTGGCCTCGATAGGCCACTTGAAGCCGCAGGGGTGGTTTTCGGCGGGATTGCCGCCCATGATCAACATCATGTCGGTGTTCTTGATGTCGATCCAGCCGTTCGCCATCGCCCCGCGTCCGAATGTTGGCCCCAAACTGGAGACCGTGGGGCCGTGTCAAACACGGGCCTGGTTTTCCAGGTAGCAGACCCCCAGGCTGCGCATGGACTTGACGACCAGATAGTTGAACTCGTTGGTGTCCGTGCAGCCGCCGATGAAGGCGAGGCCCTCGCAGCGGTTGACCGTGGCCCCCTTGGCGTCCTTGTCGACGAACGAGTCGTCGCGGGCCTTTTTCACCTTGTGGCCGATCGCGTCGATGGCGGCATCCCAGGAGATGTCCTCCCAGTGATCGGAGCCGGGCCGCCGAACCTGCGGCTTCATCAGGCGCCGCGGGTTGAGGATGTCCTGCTGGAGCGAGGAGCCCTTGGGACAAAGCGTCCCGCGGTTGATCGGATGGTCCGCGTCCCCCTCGACGTGGACCACCTGCGGTGTGACGTTCTTGGCCTTGTCGCCCAGCGTGTAGATGATCACGCCACAGCTCACGGAGCAGTACGGGCAAGTCGACCGGGTTTCGGTGGCGCGGGCGATTTTGAGCTCGCGCATCTCGGCGTAGGCGGGAGCCAGGTCGAAGCCGAAGCCCAGGACCGTGGTACCGACACCTCCGACAACTCCGAGTTTCAGGAAGTCCCTGCGGGTAGGATTCATCCACAACCTCCTTGACCTGAGAAGAACAGGACCTGGGCTGCTGGAGGCGGATCTCTCGGGGGAGGCTCGGGGGGACCGGCCTACCCAAGCCGTCCGCCCTGGACGACCGGTTTTCTGTGTACCACAGGGCCAGAGGCTTGGCAAGAGCGATCCGGTAGCGCAAATCGTTATATCTGCTGCGATATAACGGAAGGCCCCGGGTTGGAGCCTGGGTCCCGCCGCGCCCAAGCGTGATATATTCTTCAGTGATGCGACACCAACTGCGAGCACTTCTCGGCCTTGCCTTGGCGCTTGGAGGTTCCGGCTGCCTGAGCGCCTCGGTCCTCTCCGACTTTGCGGCGGATCAGTTCACCGAGCAGAAGTTGTGCCCCAGAGACCGTTTCTTCACCAGGGAGTTTGGCGTTCAGCCGGAAAGCCTGTTGCTGGCGGGAACGTCGCCGTCCGGCGAGACCATGGAACGCTACCAGGATCTGACGGTGGTCGATTCCAGGGGTTGCGCGGCTCACCTCACGTATTTTTGCTGGAGGGAGAGTCCTGGTGACCCGGCCAAGCGCCTTTGCGAGGAGATGAATCTGGCCGATCCAGATGCAAAGCTGGGGAGCTTCAACCTGAAGCCGGCCGCCCGGAAGGCCCTCCGGCAGCGCCTGGGCTTCTAGGTGCCGGAGTAGGGCACGGCGCGCAGCTCGCAGCCCTCACTCCACCCGCAACGCCACTGCCGGATCGAGACGCCGCACCCGGCGGCTTGGTGCGTAGCTGGCGAGGAGTGAGACGAGGAGCACGATCGCGCCTGTCGCGGCCAGCAAACCCGGGTCCGAAGCAGAGACGTGGAAGAGGAGGGGTTGGACGAATCGGGCGGTGCTCAGGGTGAGGAGCATGCCGATCGCCGCGCCGGCCAGGCCGATCCCGAGACCCTGGCGCAACGCCAGCCAGCGGAGGTCCCGCCACTGGGCGCCGAGGGCGACTCTCACTCCCAACTCGTAGGTTCGCCGTGCCAGGGAATGGGCGATCACGCCGTAAAGGCCTGCGATCGCGAGCAGCAGCGCCAGCAGGCCGAAGAGGGTGAGGACGGCCGCTCCCATACGCCAGGGATGAATCTGCGGCGCCAGGAGATCGGCCAGGGTGCGGACTTCGACGAAGGGTAGATCCGGCTCCGCGGCCCGAAACTCCCGCCTCACCGGACCCAGCAGATGGGCAGGGTCTCTCGCGGCACGCACGAAGAGCGCTTGTGAGGCGAGCCTGCGGGCCTGCCCGAGGGGGATGTAGAACTGCATCGTCGGCTCTTCTTGAAGATCCGAGCGCCGGGCGTCCTTGACGACCCCGGCGACGGTCGAGCACGGCGCTTCTTTTCCTCCGACCTTGAGGCATTGGCCCA
>DATIOS010000456.1:0-5313 GCA_035472915.1 Thermoanaerobaculia bacterium | reverse complement strand
CCGAGGCCGGTCTGGGGATTGCCCTGCTCAAGGCTGGCGATCTGGACGGGGCCGAGAAGGCAGAGGAGGCGGCGCGGACTCTGTTCCAGAAGGCCGGGGACGCGGCGGGAGAAGGGATCGCGCTCTCGAACCTGGGACGCGTTGGGTACGCGCGCAATCGGGATCAAGAGGCCGTAGCGCACCAGCGTGAGGCGCGGACGATCTTCGAGCGGATCGGCGACCGTGAGGGGATGGCTCTAAGCCGCTTCGGTGCCGCACGTTCGCTGGCCCGCATGGGCGACTCCAAGGGTGCGCGTCGCGAGTTGGAGCCCGCGCTTGAGCTCGTCGAGAGCCTGCGGGGCGAGTCTCCGGGACCGGATTTTCGCGCCTCCTATTTCGCCACCAAGCAGCAATACTGGGATCTCTACGTGGAAGTCCTGATGCAGTTGCATGAAGAGAAGCTGGCCCTGCAGGCTTCCGAACGTCGCCGCGCCCGCAGCCTCCTCGACTCGTTGGCGGAGACCCGCTTGGCGGTGGAGAGCCAAGCCGATCCCAAGTTGGCCGCCGAGATCCAGGACGTCGAGCAGCGCCTGAGAGCTGCTGAAGGGAAACGCTCCTCGCTCCAGGCCGCAAGCGCAGACCAGGCCGGCACGACCGTGGATCCGGCTCTCGCCCCGGTCGATAGGGAGATCCGCGATCTCCTCGTCCGGCTCGACGTGCTGAGAATGACGATGCACGAACGGAACCCCCGGATGGCCGCTCTGGCGTCGCCGGCCCCGGTTGCCGTGGAAGAGATCCAGAAGCACCTGTTGGTCACGGACACCCTCCTCCTGGTCTACTCCCTGGGTGAGGAGCGCAGCTTCCTCTGGGCGGTCTCTTCGCGGTCGGTCGAGGGGTATACGCTGCCCGGAAGAGAGCGGATCGAGGCTGCAGCGCGGCAGCTCATCGACCTGTTGCCGCAGACCCGCCGCGAAGCCCAGGCGTCGGGCCAGCGAGCGGCGAAAGCGCTCGCCGATCTCGTGCTGGCACCGGCCGCCGAGCGAATCGCCGCTTTCCATCGTCTCCTCGTGGTGGGCGACGGTGCCCTGCAGCTCGTTCCGTTCGGGGCGCTGCCGGAGCCCGCGCTTGCGGACCGGCTGCTGGTGGAGGGGCACGAGCTGGTCGCTCTACCCTCGGCCTCCGTGCTGGGAATGCTGCGGCGCGCGGAGAGGGCGCGCAAGCCGTTGGAAGAGCTGAAGATCGCGGTGATCGCCGATCCGGTGTTCCGGGCAGACGATCCGCGGGTCAAGGGGGCGCGAGCACCGAATGTGTCCTCGCCGCTGCCGGCGGAGCTGAGCCGTTCGGTGCGGGACGTCGGGCTCGACCGGCTCGAGCGCCTTCCCTACACCCGCCAGGAAGCGGATTCGATCCTGGGGATGGTGAAGAAGGGAATGACTTTTCCTGCGTTCGACTTCGATGCCACCCGCGAGCTATTCACCAGCGGTCGACTGCGCGACTACAACATCCTCCACATCGCCACCCACAGCCTTCTGGACAGCCGCCAGCCGGAGCTCTCCGGAATCGCCTTTTCCATGGTCGATGCCGCGGGAAAGCCGCGGGACGGCTACCTGCGCCTCCACGAGATCTACAATCTCGACCTCCGGGCCGGCCTGGTGGTGCTGAGCGCCTGCGAGACCGGATCGGGTATGGAGGTGCGCGGCGAAGGGCTGCAGGGGATCACGCGCGGCTTTCTGTCCGCCGGCGTGCCGCAACTGGTAGTTAGCCTGTGGAAGGTAGACGACCGGAGCACCGCTGAGCTGATGAAACGGTTTTATTACCAGCTCCTCGAAAAGGGGCGGCCCGCGGCCGAGGCGCTGCGACAGGCCCAGCTCTCGATGATCGCGGAGCCGGCATGGCATCAACCTCGGAACTGGGCCGGTTTCATTTTCCTGGGGGACTTCGGCCGTAAGGTGGACGGCGGCAGCCTCGAGGCCACGGATTCAGGGGGTGTGATCGTAGTCAAGAAGGCCGGCAGCGACTTGCCGCCACCGAAGGTGGCGCCGGATCGGCCACGGAGGAAGCCGGCGGCGCCATCCTCGCCGCGCCCGCCAGAGTCGCAGCGATGAGCAGCCGGAGGCTCTTCTTCAACGGCCTCGACGGCAGCACCGGCAGGTACCTGCTGCCGCCGATGACGCCGGCTCAGGTGGCGGCAGTGGGTCTGAAGGCCGGAGCGGAAGGCAGTGAATGGCGCGAATTGCTCCGGAAGTGGCAGGCCGGCGACGGCTCGCGCGAACCCATCTTCGATTGCGATTCGCGCAACCTGGCCGAGACCGGCTGGGGAGTGGTCTACGCTCCCTGCACGCCAGGGAGGGTCAAGGCGGCTTTGTCGGATCTCCTAGCCCACCGCCGCGATCTGGCGGAGGCGGGCCATCATCGTTCGGCCTACTTCCAGGAATACGAGTATAGGGCCGGTGAGACGGCATCGCAGTTTCTTAGGCGGCATGGCGCCAAGATCGGTGCCGCCCCGGACCCCGACCGCGTACCTTATTACCTGTTGCTCGTCGGCGATCCCGAGGCGATCCCGTTCACGTTTCAGAGCGGGCTCGACATCAACTACGCCGTGGGGCGGATCCATTTCGACGCGCTGGAGGACTACGCAAGCTACGCCCGCAGCGTGATCGACGCGGAATCAGGAAGGCGGCGACCGCGACAGCCGCAGCAGGTCTCCTTCTTCGGCGTCCGCAACGAGGGGGACGAAGCCACCCGGCGGACCGCCGACGAGCTCGTCCGCCCCTTGGCAAACCTCCTGACGGAGCCAGGAAAGGGCTGGGATGTCCATGCCTATCTGGACGGGCAGGCGGACAAGGCGCAGCTCGCCAGGCTCCTCGGCGGGCCCGACAGCCCTTCTCTGCTCTTCGCGGCCTGCCACGGCGTCGGCTTTCCGCCGGACGACGAGCGCCAGCTCGCGCGCCAGGGAGCACTGGTCTGCCAAGACTGGCCGGGACCCGGCGACGAGGAGGGGGTCACCCAGGATCAATATTTCGCCGCCGGCGATCTCTCTCCCGACGCCGATCTCAACGGGCTGGTGGCTTTTCTGTTCGCCTGTTACAGCGCCGGCACTCCGGCGCGCGACAACTTCGAGCAGAGTATCCTGGGCAAGCCGCCGGAGATCGCTCCCCATGCTTTCGTCTCGCCGCTCTGCCAGCGCCTGCTCGGCCACCGCAACGGCGGCGCCCTCGCGGTCGTGGGGCACGTGGACCGCGCCTGGACCACCTCCTTTGAGGGCTCGAGTCAGGGCGAAGGGCTGGACGTCTTCCGGAACACCCTGAGACGGCTGTTGGCGGGGCACACCGTGGGCTGGGCGATGGAGTATTTCAACCAGGCGCACGCCGCGATGTCCGCGGAGCTGTCAGGCCTCTGGGAGGACCAGCACCTCCTGACGGACATCGATCCCGATTGGTTCTCCTACCTCTGGTTGGCCCAGAACGACGCCCGCAACTTCGTCGTTTTCGGCGATCCGGCAGTGCGGTTGGCCGGCGCTTAGCCGGCAGCGCTTCTGACACCTTTCCCCTTCCCTTTTCGCGTTCATCAGCAAGCAGTAGTCAGTCGTCCCGGAGACTCCGGGAAGGGAGACGAAGGTTTGAGCCCAGAGGTCGTGTCTTCACCTGCGGCGAGCCTGGAGATCGAGATGAATGTGCTCTCGGTCTGCGGCCCGGTGCGGGAAGAGAACCAGGACGCGGCCGTCGCCTGGCGCCGCGAGGGCGGCGAATCGGTGCTGATCGTCGCCGACGGGATGGGGGGATATGCATCCGGACGGGAGGCCGCCGAGATTGTCGTCCGTGTGGCGCTCGACGCACTGCGCTCCGAGGGCGATGAGGGGCAGTTGACCTGGGACACCCGACTGCGGGACGCGTTCGCTGCCGCCCAGAAGGCCGTGCAGTCAGCGCAGGAGGCGAGCGCGGAGCGGGGAGGGGCGGAAATGGGAGCGACAGCGGTAATAGCGGTGATTGACGCCGGGCTGCACGGCCCGGTCCTGCACCTCGCCCACGTGGGCGACAGCCGCGCCTACCTCTACCGAGGCCGCTCGCTCCTCCGTCTTACGGCGGATCATTCGCTGGTCGGACAGATGGTGCGTGACGGGTGGCTGCGTGAGGAAGAGGCCTTCGGCCATCCGGACAGCAACGTCGTCCAGCGCGCCATCGGCCAGCGAGCCCCGCTCGCGCCCGATCTTCAGCCGCCTCTGCCGCTCTCTCCCGGAGATCTTGTCCTGCTGTCGTCGGACGGTCTGCACGGAGCTCTCCCCGACGCCGAGATCGCGGCGGTGGTCGAGGGTTCGCGCGCGACCCTCGAGACCTGCCCGAGACTGGTGGACGCGGCCCTCGCAGCCAACAGCCAGGACAACGTCACTGTCGGCTGCCTGCGGCTGGCTCCGGACTCCGGCGGGCGGCGCATCACGCGCGTCGAGGTTGTGCCGCCGACTCCAGAAGGAGATCTCCCGTGATCGAATGTACGAGCTGCCACACCCTCAACCCCGACGCGGAGCGTGCGTGCCTGATGTGCGGCCTCGCTCTTCCGGCAGCACTCGGAGCCGCGACCCTGCGCTGCCCGGCGGGGCACCCAATCGATCCTAGCTGGAAGAGCTGCCCCTACTGCGACCGGCAGCAAGGGGCTGGCGGCCCCGCACCAGCGGCCCGCACCACGCGGTTGGAGGCGACGGCGGATTTCCCTGGCAACTCCGCCGGCAACCCGGCGGGAGCGTCGCGGCAGACCCGTCTCGACGGCGACGCCGGGGCGACGGGAGTCCAGTCTTTCCGACCGGCCGGGCCGCAGGCCACGCGGCTGGAGGCGACGCCGCCGGCGGCGCAACGCCGCACCGTACTCGCGGAACCCCCGGCGGAGCGCGGCGGAGCGGCGGCGCCGGCCGGACTCGGCGCGCCGCCCGTTCAGCCGCCGGTTCAGGCTGCGGTGGGCCGGCGTCTGGTCGGCGTGCTGGCGGCCCCGGGCCTCGGTCTCGGTGGAGCGGTGTTTGCGGTGCGGCAGGGCAAGAACCTGATCGGCAGCGACCGCGCCAGCGAAGTCTGCCTCAGCGCCGATCCCAGGGTTTCCCTGGAGCATGCGTTGCTGCTCCATCGCGGCAGCAGCTTCTATCTCGCCGACCGCATGTCGACCAACGGCACCTGGGTCAACGACACCGAGCTGCCGGCGAACGGCACGGTCGTGCTGCGCGATCGGGACCGCATCCGCTGCGGCGGAGTGGATCTGATCTTTCTCATCGTCGAGCGCGCCGAAGATCTCGCCGAGGCGCCCGCTGACTGAATCGGGCTCGCGAGATTCGCGAGCAGAAGGAGAAACTGG
>DATIOS010000455.1:0-6483 GCA_035472915.1 Thermoanaerobaculia bacterium | reverse complement strand
ATGACAATCCTTCGCTCCAGAGGGAAAGCACATATCTGGCGACGTCCATGTCTTCGACAGAAGCGCCCACTTTCTCTGAGGTCCAGACATCCGGATACCGGTTGTCATGAGCCCTTCGACTCACGTTACTGCTGAACAATTTCGCAGGCACAATCGTCGTCTGCTGGGGGGCTTGGCCGTTTCCTGGTCCGAGGAAGACGCGGAACTCTCGAGCCTGCCGGCAGAAGCGCTGTTTCGTCAGAGGTGGTGTCAGGGAGATACCGGCCCTGGCGGCTTGGAGGTCCCGCTCCTCCGATTTCCGGCACACCAGAAGGTCCGCAACGCGCCAAGGCTTCCCGGAGAAGCCGTCGACATCCCGAAACGCCGCCTCCTCGAAGCGCGGAACCACGTAATGCAGAAATTTTCGACTCAGGAAGACGACGCTGCTCCCCATCTCCGAGATTATTTGCAGATACTCCTGGCGCTCATCGAGTATGTTCGGACGCGTGAGAAGAGGGGGCAGACTGGTGAGGATATAGCCCTCGATCTCCAGGTGAGCCAGAGCACACGCGAAAAAAGACTGCATCTCTTCTCGATACCAAGGTGGATCGAGCAAGCAGAGATGAAAGCGATCGGTCGAAACACGAGCGAGAAATTCTTCAGGAGCGAACGCCCGGACCTGCGGGTGGCGGTCATGAATCATATCGAGAATATCAGCGTCTGCCTCGACGACCGTCAGATCGACGTCCGCAGGATCGGAGCCCTTGCCGGCCAATAGTGGGGTCATCGTCGGGCTGCCGATGCAGAGGATGCGGAACGGCCTGCGGCCTCCACGCAAATCGAAGACATGGCGCGCCAGCCGCTCAAGGGTATCGCTCGTATACCACCATTGCCCCAAGGCAGGATCCGAAGCCGGCAGGGCCTCCTGGAAAGCCGAGGCGTCCCAGGAGAGACTCTGCGGTGGTAGAGGCGCGGCGGGGATTCTGTCCTTATAGCCGTTCTCATCGAGAATTTGCCGGACGAGCCGGGGATCGGCTCCATCTGTCTCGGCCAGGATAGAGAGAAAGCTGGTGGCCCCTCCGTCGATGGCTTCCTGGACGCGCGCGCGAACCATCGTCTGGTACTCGTTCTCTCGCAAGACCGCACCTCCGTCTCAAACTCGGGTCAGACCTCTACACCGACAGCGACCGAGTATACCGGGCACTTGGACTCTTGCCGTGCTCACCGGCTCCTGATCGTCTCCGCAAACGAGGCGTAAGATCCGGTGGGGTTACAACCTGCCACGAGAGGATCCACTGATGCCGGCATTCCTCGGTCTGCGGACTGTCATCTACAACGTCGACGATCCGGAGCGGGCCAATGCCTGTACACGTCGGTGCTCGGCCAGGAGCCGTACTCGCGGAGCCGTTCTATGTCGGCGGCTTCGAGCTGGGGCTCGACCCATCGGAGAGAGCCCGCCGGGGGCCGGCGGCTCGACGGCCTACTCCAGGACGTCGGCGGCGGCATCCGCGTGGCCACGGTTCTCGATCCCTCCGGAAACGTCTTCGGGATGATCGAGAACCCGCATTTCAAGCTTCCTTGAGCTTCATCGGCACGGCGATCGGGCACATCCGGATCGAGACCCGGCTCGGCCAAGGTGGCATGGGCGAGCAAGACCAACTCCGAGGTAGTGGATATACGGTCCAAGGATGCGCCGCCCGGCTCTGCCGGCCGGTTACCTACCTTCGGTTCCAGATCCGCCGTTTTCCGCCTCCAACCGCACCGGCACGCCGCTCAGGATGGCGTTGCCGGAGAGCGGATCGCGCAGGTTCTCGTCGAGCAGCGCGTTGAGGTTGGCGCCCGGCCGCCGGGCGGCGACTTCCAGGTGGATCCCGGGGAGGTCGTGGCCCCAGCCGTGCGGCAGGGAGATCACGCCCGGCATGACCTCGTCGCTGATCTTCACCTCCACCGTGACCGCATGTCCGCCGGCGCCGATCAGGCGCGCGGGACCGGCATCGGTCACACCGCAGCGGGCGGCGTCGGCGGGATGGACCAGCGCTGTGCATCGTTGCGGACCCTTGGCCAGGACCGGAAGGTTGTGCATCCAACTGTTGTTCGAGCGCAGGTCGCGGCGTCCGATCACCACCAGGTCGGGAGGGGGTGCCGCGAGGTCCGCCTCGGCGTGCTGCAGATCCTCGAGAAACACGGCGGGCGCGAGCTCAATCTTGCCCGAGGGGGTGCGCAGGACTTCCGGTACGCGGGGTGCCAGCGGGCCGAGGTCGATGCCGTGCGGCGCGGCCTGGACCTTCGCCAGGGTCAGGCCGTCCGGGCGGCGTCCGAACTGGTCGCCGTACGGACCTCCGCGCAAAGCGAGATCGAGCAGCCGCTCGGGGCCGCGCCATTGCGCCACGGCCTGCAACAGGAAATCGGCCTGGGCGCCGGTCCGGCGGCGAAGGTCCTCGGCCACCATCTCGTCATCCAGGGTCTGCACGTCGGCTCCGGCGCCCCTCCCTTCGGCGATCGCCGCCAGCCGCAGCAGGATCTCCCACTCCGCGGGCCGGCCCGGCGGCGGCGCGAGCACCGGCGCGCTGTAGCGGCGTGGTTGCGGTAGGACAGTTGGGGGAACGCCACGTCATAGTGCGACTCCTCGAACGGCAACAGCCCCGGCAGGATCACATCCGCATGGCGCGTGGTCTCGTTGCCGTAGACGTCCACGCTGACCATGAATTCCAGCGAATCCAGCGCCGCGGCCAGCCGAGGACCGTTGGGGGCTGACAGCACCGGGTTGCTGGCGACCGTAAGCAGAGCTCGGACCTGACCCTCGCCCGGGGTTTCGATCTCCTCCGCCAGGCAGGTCATGGGCAGCTCGCCGTACACCTCCGGCGCGTTCGAGACGCGGCTCCGGCGGCGCCCGGTCGCCACACCCTTTCCCACGCCGGGAGGCCCCATCGTATTGGCGGCGAAGGCGGCGGCCTTGGGGAACATCGCGCCCCCGGGCACGTCCAGATGGCCCGTGAGCGCGTTGAGCACGTCCACCAGCCAACTGCTGAGCGAGCCGAAACGCTGCGTGCAGGTCCCCAGCCGCCCGTACACGGCGGCCCTCCCGGTAGCGGCCAGGGTGCGGGCCAGCTCCCGGATCGTCTCCGCCGCGATGCCGCAGCGGACCGCGACGCGCTCGGGCGCGAACGGCACGACGGCCTCGCGCACCGCTTCGACGCCATTCACGTGCTCGGCGAGAATCCCGAGACGCACCAGCCCCTCGTCGAACAGCGTGTGCGCCAGGCCGAGCAGGAAGAAGACGTCGCTTCCCGGGCGGATGAACAGATGCCGGTCGGCAAGCCGCGCGGTCTCCGTTCGCCGCGGGTCGACCACCACCAGCCTGCCGCCGCGCGCCTGGAGCGCCTTGGCCTTGCCATGGAAATCCGGCACCGTCCATAGACTGCCGTTGGACGCCATGGGATTGGCGCCGAGCATGAGCAGGAAATCGCAGCGCTCGATGTCGGGCACGGGAATCGACAGCCAGTGGCCGAACATCAGCCCGCTGGAGAGCTGCTTGGGCATCTGATCGAGGGTCGAGGCGCTGAACACGTTGCGCGTGCCCAGGGCGCGGGCGAGCCGCGTCACGTAGAGCAACAGGCCCATCTTGTGGGCGGTCGGGTTGCCGATGGCGAGCGCCGCCGCGTCCCGTCCCGAGCGCGCGAGAATGGGCGGGAGACGCCTCTCGATTTCGGCGAAAGCCTCCTCCCAGCTCGCCGCCGCGAAACGGCCGTCGCGCTTCACCAGCGGCGCGCGCACCCGGTCCGGATCCTCATGCAGCTCCTTGAGCGCCACCCCCTTGGGGCAGAGATAGCCGGCGCTGAAGACGTCCTCCCGGTCGCCGCGGATGGCGGCCACGCGGCCCTCGCACAACTCGACCGTCAGGCCGCAGCAGGCTTCGCACAGGGGGCAAATGCGGTAAGCGACCAGTCGGTCCGGCATGCTCGGGGGGCTGAGGACCAGGGCAGCACGCCATGGAGGTCGCTGAAAAGGTTCAGCCGCTGTTTGCGGGGGGCACGCACGGAACGAAAAGAGAGGTTGGCCACTCCCATCCCTCCCCACTTCTACATTATGCCAGCCACGGGGGCTTGCGGCAAGCCCCGGGGCATGCCGCATAGTCCCCGGCCGCAGGGGAGAAACGCAAGAACAGGAGGATCGAAATGCACGACGGATCGATGACAGAGCATGCGGTGATGATCGCTGGAGGAGGTCCGACGGCGGAAGGAGGTGAACCGATGCGTGCGTATGTGCTTGGCTTCCAGGAGGTCGACCGAACCGACATCGGGGTGGTCGGAGGGAAAGGCGCGAACCTGGGGGAGCTTTCCAGGCTCGAAGGGATCCGCGTGCCGGAGGGCTTCTGCGTCTCGACCGAAGCCTTCAAGCGGGTCATGGGCGCAGAGCCGGCGATCGGCGACTTGCTCGATCGGTTGGCGCGGCTGAAGGCGGAAGACCGCGAGGCGATCCGGGAGCTTGCCGCGGCAATCCGCGGGGTCATTGAAGGGATCGCCATCCCGCAAGACGTCCAGGAAGCGATTGCTCGCTTCCTCGCCAGGCTCGGGGAGCAAGAGGCCTACGCCGTGCGGTCCAGCGCGACGGCGGAAGATCTACCGGGGGCTTCCTTCGCGGGCCAGCAGGATACGTATCTGAACGTCATCGGCAAGCCGGCGATCCTGAAGCACATCAGCCGGTGCTGGGCCTCGCTCTTCACCGAGCGGGCGGTCGCCTACCGCCTCCAACACGGCTTCGACCACCGCAAGGTCCACATGGCGGTGGTGGTGCAGAAGATGCTCCGCCCGCAGGCGTCGGGCATCCTGTTCACGGCCGATCCCGTCACGGGCAACCGGAAGGTGGCATCGATCGAGGCTGTCTTCGGCCTGGGCGAGGCCCTGGTCTCCGGCCTGGTGAACGCGGACGGCTACAAGGTGCGGGACGGCCAGGTCATCGAGAAGGCCGAGCGGCAGGACCGGCCAGTGCTGACGGACGAGAAGATCGTGCGACTCGCGCGTCTGGGTCGGAAGATCGAAGGGCATTTCGGTCAGCCGCAGGACATCGAATGGTGCCTGGTCGAGGACGATTTCCATATCGTCCAGAGCCGGCCGATCACGACCCTGTACCCGGTCCCTGAAGCCGAGGATCAAGGCAACCACGTCTATGTCTCCGTCGGCCATCAGCAGATGATGACCGACCCCATGAAGCCCTTGGGGTTGTCCTTGTTCCAGGCGGGACACATGGTTGCCGCGGGTGGCCGGTTGTTCGTCGACGTCACGAAGCAGTTGGCAACGCCTGCCGGCCGGGACGTGCTCTTGAATGTCCTGGGCCGCTCCGATCTATTGGTCAGGGACGCACTGACGACCCTCATCGAGCGGGATTTCATCGAGCTCTCGCCTCCTGATTCGATCGACCCGAACGCTGCGTGGCAAGCCAAGTATGGAGGCTCCCAGGCGCAAATCGACGATCCAGCGATCGTCGCGGACTTGATCGCGGACAGCCAGGCGTCGATCGAAGAGCTGAAGCGGGACATCCGGACGAAATCCGGGACGGATCTCCTGGATTTCATGGAAGCCCAGCACTCGAGACAGAGTTTGTTCGAGCCGCGGAATCTGGGCGCGATCATGGCCGGCATGAACGCTGCAACCTGGATCAACGATCAGATGATGGCGTGGTTGGGCGAGAAGAACCCCGCGGACACGCTCGCGCAGTCCGCACCGAACAACGTCACGTCGGAAATGGGGCTGGCGCTCCTGGATGTCGCGGACGTGATCCGTCCGCATCCGGAGGTGATCGCTTACCTCCAGCAGGCGAAGGATGACGGCTTCCTGGAGGGCTTGCTCCCGTTGGAAGGAGGACCGGAAGCCCACGACGCCATGAGCGCGTATCTCGACAAGTACGGCATGCGAGGCGTTGGGGAAATCGACGTGACGAGGACGCGCTGGCGCGAAGCCCCCACAACCCTGGTTCCCTTGATCCTCAGCAACATCAAGAATTTCGAGCCGGGGGCCGCCAGCCGGAGATTCGAGCAAGGGCGGCAGGAGGCCGCGAAGAAGGAGCAGGAGCTGCTGGAGCGCTTGAGGCAATTGCCGGATGGCCCACAGAAGGCCGAGGAAACGCAACGGATGATCCGCCGGCTCCGGAGCTTCGTGGGCTACCGTGAGTATCCGAAGTACGGCATCGTCAGCCGCTACTTCGTTTACAAGCAGGCCCTCCTGGAAGAAGCTGGGCGGCTCGTGCGAGCCAACGTGCTCCAGGAGCCAGAAGACATCTACTACCTCACGCTCCAGGAGTTGCGGGAGGTCGTGCGCACGCAGACGATCGACGACCAGATCATCAGCCAGCGGAAGGCCGAGCACGAGCGGAACCGGAAGCTGACGCCACCGCGGGTCCTCACGTCCGATGGGGAAGTCGCGCTCACTCCGATCCAGCGCTGGTTCTTCGAGCAGGGCTTCGCGGAGCCCCACCACTTCAACCAGGCCCTGCTGCTGGAGACGCTGG
>DATIOS010000454.1:0-7922 GCA_035472915.1 Thermoanaerobaculia bacterium | reverse complement strand
GCGTTGACAGAGGAAGAACTGACCTTGCGCGCTGAAGTTCAAGCCTCGACGGACCCGGCTTTCATTGATGCGCTCACCGGCCGAAGCTCCGGCTGGGCATTGACGAGAATGTCTTCGAATTTGCCGTGTGTCTCGTTGGTGGCCATCGGAGCCCCCTGAAGCTCTCCTGGGATTCTATCGCGGGCCGAGAAAAAAATGGAGGCTGGACGCGCCGCAGATGATGTTTGGAGATCGATCGTCAGCCCGGCGTCCCCGTTCCTTCTTCAAGACACCACCGCCGTCAGCCAGCCCGTAAGGGCGACGTTCCCGTAGCCCTGGGTGCCAACCCGGGGAAATGGGGACCGGCGCGATTACAGTTCGGACGGGGGTGGATCGGGACGCGAGGAATGGGGGCGGATCACCCGTTATCATCCTGGGCGCGGTGGTGGCCCCGGTACGACACGGACGGGCGAGGGATCGGCCAGATTCGGACCGGACACGTCTCCCTCCCCGGGTTGGCACCCGGGGCTACAGGAACGTCGCCCTGGCGGGCTGAGCCTGCAGCGGTCCATGGCCCAGAACGGCGTGGTACAATCTGCGCATGGCGAAGACGTCACTCCATGTTGTCCCGGGTCCCGATGGTGGCTGGAACGTCAAGAAGGGCGGTGCCCTACGCGCTTCCAAACACTTCGAGACGAAGAAAGATGCCGAATCTTGGGGACTCAAGATCAGCCGGCAAGAGGGATCGGAGCTCGTGATCCACAAAAGGGACGGAACCATCGAAAGAAAAGATTCGTTCGGCAGCGATCCATTGCCGCCGCAAGACCGCAGAAAACAACGCGAGGGGTAGGCTATCGTCTTCGCGAAGAACGTCTTCGTCAATTGCCCTTTTGACGAGGCGTATGTCCCGCTCCTTCGTCCTCTTGCTTTTACCCTGATCTCACTTGGATTCAATCCAAGACTAGCGTCCGAGCGTTCCGACTCCGCCGAGAATCGGATCGACAAAATCTGCCAGCTCATTCGGGAGTCACAGTATAGTATTCACGATCTCTCTCGGCTCAAAGCCAGCGAGATTGGCGAATTCTACAGGATGAATATGCCGTTCGAGCTTGGAATCGAATACGGCTGCCGCCTTTTCGGATCTCCCTCCTTCGAGACGAAGAAATGCCTCATTCTCGAAACGGAACGGCACGAATTTCGGAAGGCTATCTCCGATCTTTCAGGCATCGACATAAAAAGCCATTCCGGCGAACCCGAACAGGTCGTTAGAGCTGTCCGCGACTGGTTTGTCGAGACGGTTGGGCTGCGAGGTACACCCAGCAAGACTGTACTCTGGTATCGCTTCACGGAATTCGCGGACTACTTCTTCGACTCGCGAAAAGCAGAAGGGTTTTCTGATGATGACTTGAACATGATGCCTGTTCCAGAATATCTCGACTCCATTCGTGATTGGGTCAGAAAAAACCCGCTTTCCAGATCCAGACGTTGAGCGGCAAGCCGGCACGACGCAAACAGACTTCCCACCCGGGCCTCTCCTACTGCACAATCACCCGCACCTCCGGCGAGCCCTCCGGCGTAAATGGCACCCGCACCTGAAAGGTGTGCTCACCAGGTTGTAAACGCCAGCGGGTCGCGTAGGGGTAGTCGACAGTCTGGTAGGGACGGCCGTCCACGTACCAGACGACTTGGCGAACGGGCGGATCGACGACGACGGTGAGAGCGACGGTGGAGAGCTCGAGCGGCGTCTCGGGGTCGCGCAGCAGGCGGACCTTGTGCTCAGGCGAGGTGATGTGCAGCCGGACGGGGCGATTGACGGCCAGCATTGGGCCTGCCGGACCGGCGGCGAGGCCCACGGGCGGTGCCTGGCCGGGATGGAGGAAGCTGACTTCGTCCGGCGGGTGCGGCAGGCCGGCGTTGATCTGCCAGGCGGCGTAGCGCGGTGGCAGGGCGACGAAGGTGCGGACTTCGATTTCGGAACGCGGTGTGTCCGCCGTGGCGAGCAGGCCGTTGCGGCGATCGATGGCGCGGAGCTGGTGCACGGTGCAGTCGTCCGTCGGCTCTTCTCCCGGACGGAACCACTCCAGGAAGACCTGCTCGCAGGCGTCACCGGCTCGGGCTCCGGTCAGGGAGCAGACGCGCACCGGCCGGTAGCCGCGGGGCGGCGGGAAGGAAAGGTCGTCGAATCCTTCCTGCTGATCGCGATGCAGGACCGAGAGGATCTGCTGCACCAGCTCGGCCGCCGAGAGATAGCCGCTCAGCCGGTTCATCGGCCGGAAGGCTGGATGCCCCACCCAGACACCGACGAGATAGCGGTTGGACCAGGCTACAGCCCAGGCGTCGCGGAAGGAGGTCGAGGTGCCGGTCTTCACCGCCACGGGAAAGCGATACTCCTCCGAGCCCATGCGCGGAAAGGTGGGTAGGCGCGCCTGCGGATCGGAGAGAAAGAGCGCGATCTGCCGCGCCGTCTCCTCGGAGACGACGCGACGCTGCACCGGCAGCTCCTGCCCGGGATGCCAGCGGAAGCCGGAGGTGCGGCCGTCGCCCGCCAGCACCAGATACGCCTTCACCATCTCTTCCAGCGTCACCGGCAGGCCGCCGATCGCGAGGCCGAGGCCGTAGTGCTCGGACGGAATGCTGCCGTCCGTCAGGCCGAGGTCGCGGAACAGACCGTAGCCTTGCTCCATGCCGAGCCTTGCCAGCAGATCGACGGCCGGCACGTTGCGCGAATTGGCAAGAGCGACGCGCGGCAGCAACGGACCAAGGAACAGGTCGTCAGCGTTGGTGATACCGCCCGGACCGCGCTGTAGATCGTCGAGAACGGTCGACGGACGGATGACGCCGCGGTCGAGCGCGAGAGCGTAAAGAAAAGGTTTCAAAGCGCTGCCGGCCGAGCGGCGGATGCGCGTGTAGTCAATGGCACCGGACGTGCCGGGATCGAAATAGCCGGACGAGCCCACCCAGGCGCGCACCTCACGGCTCGGCAGATCGATCACGATCGCCGCCGCGTTGCCCGCCCCGCGATCCGCCCAGGCGCGCACAGCGCGATCGGTCAATCCGGAGACCTGGCGCTGAAGGTCGAGGTCCAGCGTCGTCTGCACCAGCGGTTCGAGATGCTTCCGCTTCGACTCTTCGGCGAGCAGCGCGTCGAGACGGAGTACCGCATGCAGCGACTCCTCCGCGCGCCGGCCTTTCCAGGGAATGGAAAGCCCGGTGAGCTGGCGCTGGCTGAGCTCGAGCTCCGCGGCGGAGAGAACGCCCTGCGCGGAAAGTGATCGCAACGCCCGCTGGCCGCGCTCGATGGCCCGCAGCCGGCCGGCCGGCGAATAGACGTTCATTTTCCCCGGAGCCTGCGGAATGCCGGCCAGGAAGGCGATCTCGGCCCAGCTCAGGTCGTCGACCGGCTTGTCGAAGTACCGCCGGGCGGCATAGGCGATACCGTGGATGCGGTTGCCGTAGGGAACGATCCGCAAATAGTGGCGAAGGATTTCCTGCCTGCCATAGCGCTCGGTCAAGAGAACCGCGGTGAGCGCCTCCGTGGCCTTCCGCAGGTAGCCGCGAGAGCCCGGCGACTGCATGCGGGCAATCTGCATCGCAAGCGTCGAAGCCCCGGAAACCCGCTGACGCCGCCGCAGATTCTGAAGCACCGCGCGGGCCACCGCCCGCGGATCGACTCCCGGATGGGAATCGAAATGCCGGTCCTCCAGCGCCAGGGTGGCCGCGATCACCCGTGGCGGCAACGTCTCGACCGGCCAGTAGCCAAGCTCGCCATCCACCGGCGCTCCGACTTCGCCGAGGAAGCGGGCTTGGCGATCGCGCAAGAGAAACGTCGGCGACGGCGCCTCCAGGCGGGCGTGGAAGATGGCGACAAGGAAAAGGATTGCGCAGACGAGTTGGGCGGCGAGGACCAGCCCTGCCATGGCGGCTAGCGTGCGGAGGACGAAGCGCCGACGGTCGATTCGCCTCAACCGGCGGCGCCAGAGACGGACCAGGGCCCTACCCTGCAACTACTTCTCCCCCCGCACCACCTCAACCCGCGCTCCCGCGGAGCCTCCCGTCACCGCGCCGTCGTACATCATTTCAGCCCGGGCGGCGGGCTGGATGAAGGTGCCTTCGGTGGTCGCCCGGGTGCGGAAGTAGAAATCGAAGGTGCCCTTGGGCAGGCTGTTGTAGTAGTAGCCGACCTGATCGTCCAGGAAGGCCACGTAGGTCGCCTTGAGGGTCGGGCCGCTGCTCGGCTTCGCTTCGGGCGGCGATGTGGCCAGAGCCGGATTGAGCGGCTCCAGGCCGGCCGCGAGAGGGATCACGACGGCTACGAAGTTGCGGTCCTTGGGATTCACCACGCGCAGGTGCTCCTCGATGACGTCGCCGATGGCGAATCGCACGGTTTTGCCCGGCTCGGCGAGCGGGATGCGCTCCGGCGGCGCGCCTCCAGACACCACTCTCACCATCTCGCGGGTGACCACGAAGCCGTCGGAGACCGGCGCCACTCGCGCGCCGTCGCCCGCCGGCAGGTAACGCGTCTCCACCCGTACCAACACGGGTTTTCCAGCCTGGCCCGAGGTAACGGTGACGCTGGCGGCGCCTCCCGCCTGGGCGTCGGTGCCGACGAGGTAGCCGACCGGGGAATCCGGCCCAAGGTTCACCGTTTGCGCGGCTCCGCCGCCGACCTTCACCTGCAAGGCCCGCTGCGTGCTTCCGGCGTAGGGCGGCTGGAGGAGCTCGCCCAGCGCCAGGAGGGCGGCGGCGTTGGCGTTGGTAGTGCCCCAGCCATCGTCGCGGCCGAGGGTGACGAGGGCATCGATCAAGAGCTGGAGCTTCGGGTTCTTGCCGTCCTTGCGGACCAGGGCACGGGCCATCTCGGCCACGGTGCGGGTCTCGGTCGGCAGGATGAGGCCGTTGCGCGCCGTCGCCGTCTCCTGCAATCCGCCGTAGATCTCCTTCCCTTGATAGAGGCGCAGGACGACTCCGCCCCAGATCTTCGCGGCCAGCGCGTCGGTGGACGGCGAGGCCGTGTCACCCGCCTTGGCGAACGACTGGAGCACCTCGGCGACACCTTCCAGATCGAGGAACTGGGCCTTGCGGGCCAGCTCGGCGGCGTAGGCTGGATCGAACTTGCCGGCGGCGGCGAGGGCGGCCAGGGCCCAGCAGCGCTCGGTGAACGCCTCGCCGTCGATGAAGTTGCCGTAGTCGGAGCGCAGCGACTGCTCCAGCGACCGCGTCAGGGTGGACATCAGCTTGTCGTCCACCCGGAAGCCGGCGGCCTTCGCCTCGACCATGAACTGCACCACCCAGGCCGTCAACGAGACGTAGCCGCTGGAACCCGGCCAGTAGGCGACGAGGCCGTGGGGGTCAATGACCTGCGGAATCCACTGCAACGTATCGTCGACGGCCCGCTTCATCCGCGCGTCGTCACCCTGCTGGTGGAGCAGCGCGCGGAAGCGCTTCAAGGCCATCTCGGCGCGCGCCTGGCTGAGACGCTGCTCCGTGCAGCCGTACGGATATTGATTGAAGAAGTCGAGGCCGGCCGCCATGCGCACCAGCGCCGCCTGATCGGAGACCAGGACGGACCGGCGCACGGAGCCCGGCCGCGCCGGTTCGGGGATGGCGGGAATCGGCAGCGCCGCACCCGCTCCAAGCTCCTTCATCATGCGTAGGAGAACGGGCCGCCGGTCTTCGCGCACCGGCAGCTTCACCTCGAAGGCGTCGCTGGCGCCATCGGTGTTGCGCTGCACGCCGAAGGTGAAGGCGACCTCGCTGTAGGCCAGGGTGCCGTCCGCCTTGAAGGGCGGCGTCGGCACGGAGACCGGGAACTCCAGGCGCTCCGGCTGGCTCGTCCAGGTGAACGTCTTCTTCGCCGGTCCGCCGAGCTCCACGCCCTGCACCCGCACCTCGGCCTGGCCCGGCCCCAAGTCGCCCTCGACGATGCGGCCGATCCCCGAGGCGACGAAGCGGTCGCCCGCACGCACGAAGCGCGGCAGGGCCGGCTGGATCACCACCGGCAGGCGGACGGCGATCTGGCTGGTGCCGACGCCGAAGCGGTCGGGTCCCGAGGCCGCCTTTGCGCGGATCTTGAAGACGGTGATGTCGTCCGGCAGCTCGACGGTCACCTTCGCCGTGCCGTCCGTCCCGACCTGGATGTTGGGGTTGAAGTACGGCACGGCCTTGAAGTTGCGGCGCACCGTGGCGCGGTCGAGCAGGCTCCCCTCCCCCGCTCCGCCCTGATCGCCGCCCGGGTTCTCGGCGAACGGCAGGAAGCCGAAAACGAGGTTGCGCGTGTCGCGCACGGTGAGGTGCGAGAAGACCTTGGTGATGAAGTCCGGCAGCGGATCGAGCCGCTGCTCCTTGCCCAGCGCCAGCACGGCCTGATCCACCAGCCAGAGCGTCACCTCGCCCGGCCGCGGATTGCCCTGGGGATCGCGAAGGTCGATCTTGATCTCCACCTTCTGGCCCGGGCGTGCCTTCTCCGGATGCGTGAGCTTGACGTCGACGCGATTGGCCACAGGCTCGATCTTGAGCCAGGTGGTGGCGGCGACGGTCGCCGGCTTGCCGAGGTCGGTGCTGTTGCCCGGCTGCGGGCCGGTGCCGGGGACGCGCCCCCGCATCAGCACGAAGTGCACGGGGATGCGCGGCGCCCAGTTGCCGCGGACGGGCAGGTTGTAGGTGGCGGCGCCGCCCTGGACGTTCACCCACTCGTAGCGGTTGCCTTCCGGCGCCTCGATCACCGCCAGCGCCTCGCCCTTCTGGAACGGGCTCTGGAGAACGAGGGCCGCGGTCTCGCCGGGCGCGTAGGAGGCCTTGTCGCCGGTCACCGTGAAGACGCCCGCGGGCGGTTTGGTCCAGGTCACGGCCTGATCGCCGCCGGCATAGAGATCCACCGTCACCACCTGGGTGCGGCCCAGGCGGTCGCTGGCCTCGATCTCCACGATGTAGACGCCGGAGCGGGGAATGGCGAGCGGCACGGGCAGGGCGTCGGCGCCGCTCTTGATCTTCGTCTCCTGCACCTTCTCGTCCACCACGTCGGTGATGTAGCGCGCGACGCCGTCCGAGAAATCGCTTGCCCGCAGGTGAGAGTGCCACTGCCGTTGCAGCAGGCGGACCTTCACCTCCATGCCGGCAACCGGCTTGTCGTCCAGGCCGACGACCAGGATCTCCGGGCGGATCTGGGTGGCGCGCTCCAGGAAGCGCGGCACCTTGAGGCCGAGGACGAAGGGCGGCAGGGCAATGATGGAGCGGGTGGCGGTGACGGTCTGGTCGTCGGCGCCGGTGACGGTCGCCTCCACCACGTAGCTGCGCGGCTGCGCCGTGGGCTCGATGGCGGGATTGAGGACGAGCTTCGCGGAGCCTTCGGCGTCGGTCGTGTCCTGCTTTTCGAGGCGCGGCGTCGAGGTGAAGGTGGCGCTGCGCGAGAAGCGGCCGTCCGACGAGTAGAGGAATCCGGCACGGCGCTTCGGGGTCCAGGTGTACGGGAACTGCGTCACCCGCCAGGCGATGGGCCGGCTGGTCACTTTGCCGCCGGCATAGTAGATGCCGGTGAGGCCGACCTTGAACTCGCGGTCCAGCGGCACGCGGTCCGGCGCGTCGAGGCGCACCTCGAAGCGCGGCAGGCGATAGGCCTCCATGCGCCAGGAGACCGAGCCGTACGATTTGCCGTCCTTGTCCTCGAAATGGGCCGAGAAGACGCCGGTCGGCAGCTTCTCTTCCTTGAAGAACTTATAGAAGGAACCGGCGGCCGTAACCTCCATCGGATACCGCCAGACGAGATCGCCGGGTCCCTGCACGATCAACCGTCCGGTGAGACGGGCCGGCGTCAGCTCGCCCTTCTCCCGCCGCCGCAGATAACCCTTGATGTGGACGCCGTCCTCCGGCCGGTAGACGGGCCGCTCGGTGAACAAATGGCAGAGCGTCTCGGCCTGCGGCCCGCGGTCCTCGAGGTCGTCGAACGC